>DUKC01000051.1 GCA_013329495.1 Thermoplasmata archaeon | reverse complement strand
CTAGATTTATAAAGATACTAACCAATTTTCTATAAAATGATGGAAATTGCTGTCAGAATTATAATTCTTGTAGTCATACTTTTAATTTTGACTTGGATTGTTAACTTAGCATACAAGCGCATCAAAAAAGCATTATCGCCCAAGTGGCTGTCCGAGAAAGGGGCAAGAAGAAGCAGAAAACTAGCACTTACAATTCTTTATCTGTTGGGCATTCTCACATTCTGCTGGAATACCCCCTCATTTGATGAGTACATTTATGAGGCGGAACAGGCGCTCCCTGAATGGTTTTTCTCAGTGATAGCGATCCTGGTAACAACTGGAATGCTGGCCCTCATCATCAAAAAGCTTTTTGAGAGGAGAGGAAAAACAGCCAAGGAAAAGGGTGCGGGAGCAGGATTTAAAGTCATCGGCAGAATACTAATTTTCGCCATAATGTTTGTTGGCGTTTTGGCGGCATTGGGCGAGGCGGGTTGCGGAGCGGCTCTGGCTGCCATGATAACAAGTGCCGGATTTTTGGGAATAGTCATTGGTTTTGCCGCCCAGTCTACTCTCGCAAACATTTTCGCAGGCATTTCCATAGCACTGTCAAAACCTTACATGTTGGGAGACGCCTTGCTTTACAAGGGAGATTTTGGGTACGTTGAAGATGTTGGGCTGAGGCACACGATAATAAGAACCTGGGACAACAGGAGAATAATCATACCAAATTCTGTGATTGACAAGGAACCGATAATAAACTACGCGATAGAAGACCCCCAGATGATTGGAAGACTCTATGTTGGTATTTCATACGAATCAGAGGTTGACAAGGCTTTTGAAGTTATGAAGGAAGAGGCGAAACGCCATCCCCTGTGCTTGACCAAAGCGATGGAACCGAAGGTGCAGATTACTGATTTCAAGGATTCGGGGCTGCAGCTAAGGCTGATTGCAAAGACAAAGAATCAAGGTGACGCATTTCAGATGTGCTGTGACCTAAGAAAAAGCATTCTGAAGAGATTCAGGGAAGAAGGCATTGAGATTTCCTATCCAAGGAGATATGTCATACTGGACAGAGCAGAAGCTTCCAACAAAAAGAGGGAGTTGAACAGGAAAGGCTCACCTAAAAACCTAGATGATAAAGATATCCGGCATCCTCGACGGGATAATGCCCGGCAACAAAATGAATGAACCCAAGGTTTGTTAGATGTAAAGTTAAACCTTCCATCTCCTCTGGAATTTTTGTCGGAATCGTGCCCACAACCTTGCCATTTTTTGGATCTATCTTACAAATATCTTTATGCAAATCATCTAAGCAAAGGTAGAGATATCCTTGATAAAAATCTCCTCCCTGAACACGTGATAATCCTTTATCGAGATGGATTTTTTTTACCAACTTATCCCCATTTTCTAGGTCATACGCATAAAGAACGTTGACATCGTTCCATTCTGAAGAGTAAAGATAACCGGTTTCGGGATCTATAGCACACCAGGGAGCGTGGAATTGGGAAGTTTTAAACCATTCGCCTGTGAAGTTAAGTTGCGAATCATAGACTGCAAATGTCGCATTGATCCTTAAACCGCCCAGCACGGGCTTGTGTTCAATGGGAATATAAAGCTTTCCATTCCAATAATCCAGGTCTCCTATATGATCGTAATCATCCTTTATCAGGAAGGAAGGAATGGCATTTCCCCTTTTTAAAATTACGTTTCCTTCTCTGTCTAATTTGTAAAGATCGTTAAACTCTCCCCAGTGAGAGGTTGAGAAATACCAATAGCTCCCATCCCATGCCAAACCTTGAGGATAGGGAAGCCAGCGTTCCTTCTCGATTTTGAATTTTTCAATAGGCTCAGATAGTAGTGAAAATCCTATCAAAATGCCAACCAACAAACCAACTAGAATTCCAACAACCAGCCACCTGATACCAGTCTTTCTTTTTGTAGTTCCAATCATTTGCCATCAAACCTTGGTTCCTCTTTTAATCAAAAAGGGCTGGATTGGAATGCTCCTTTCGGACCTAAAATCCTATTCTAGGGAGTGAATAGACTGACTTCCACCCTTTGCTTCCAGGCTCTTTTAGGTAGGGCTCCATTTCTCTGGCAGAGCGGAGGGTGACCTCTTCGACTGGGGGCAGCTTCCCTGGAGGAAATACTTCGAGGATCTGATCGTTGACCAGGGTCAGATATTTGAGAATGGCGGCGACAGGACGTTTTGCCTTCTCTGCACTTGCCAGGCTTGGCTTCCCAACCGAGCCGTGGGGGGTTGACTTTAATTCAATTGCACCCTGTCCTTCTCCTTCTGACCACCTGTGAGGTCTCCTGAATGGCTCAACAGACTTGTCAAAATGTCCCTCTGGAAGGTAACTCTTTCCCTCTGCATCCACCGCCGAGCTCATGTCAATCATGCCTTTTGGGAACAGGAGCAAAGCCAGGGATGTCTCTGCTTCTGCCGCATGGACAAAGTTAGTCTCCATCGAACCCTTTCGATCGATCGGAAAGAAGAACTCTCTCACCCCCCGGTGCCAGTCCAGAACCTGAAAAATTCCAGGCAGCTGGTACCTGTACATGAACTCGTGAAGAGCGGACTCTAATTGCCAAAGATCTCCGTGGTTGTTCACCACGATCTGCTTCCTAAACCCATCGTTCCAAAAACCAAGCATCACGTTGATCAATGTATCCCTCACAACGCGCTCCGGCATGATCACATTTCCAGGCATCCCTATGTGATGATAGGGGTGCCCTCCATAGTTGAGGGGAGGGTATGCAATATTAATGGGTTTTCCCTTTTTCGCGGTGTACCTTCGCACTCCCTCCAAAATTTGTGTGACTTGAAGGGTGTCCTGACCTGAGACGGCATGCTCCCCATGCCTCTCAGTGCTACCTACTGGAATGAACACCACATCGTTTTTCCTCCGGTTTTCGACGACTTTTTTCCGAACCGTTGTCTGGATGTAAGACCCCGGCTTTCCCAGCTCGGGATCGGAAGGGATTTCATATTCTTTCAGAATTGAGTTGATTTCACCGTCTGAGGCATCCCATATCTCTTTTTTTAGTCTTCCAACCGTGTTGTCTTCAAACACGATTGCCGGATGTTCAGTGGTTAACCATATTTTTCCTAACTTATTCTCACTCATTTAAAGCACCTCTATTTATCTTGTATAGCTTTCATAGATTTATAGGTTTACCTTCTTTGAGCGACTGCCTCGAAGCAATGGATATCTCTAAAGCTTTTTTACCATCTATCCCACCTACTAAGGGCTCTTTATCCCTGCCGATGCACTCTATAAAGTGTCTGTCTTCTAACAAAAAAGCTTTTTCAAACCTCTCCCAGAACCACTTTGCTTTCTTTGGTGTGATGCCTTCGTCTTTTCCCACCGAAAGATTAAGGTCATAAGGAGAGCCGACCATCAGGACTCCTTCTGATCCAACCACTTCAGTCCTCAGGTCATAACCATAGGCACACTTTCTGCACCCCTCAAGGAGGCCGATTCCTTCGTTTTCAAAAGTAAGAAGCACGCCAACCGTGTCCTGATCTCCTTTTTTCCTGGCTTCCTCGTACAGCCAAGCTCCTCCTCTGACTTCCACTTCTTTGACTTCTTTCCCCATCAACCATCTTGCCATGTCGAAATCATGGGAAAGCATGTCCAAAAAGATTCCCCCGCTCAAAGAAGGATCTGTTATCCACCCAGAAGGCAAAAAAGGATCTCTTGCTGTGTTTTTAAATAGTAAAGGCTTACCAATCTCACCTGCTTCTATTCTTTTTTTTGCTTCCGAGTAGTATTTGTCGAATCGTCTCACATAGCCAACCTGGAGTTTAACCCCCCCTTTTTCAACAGCCTGAAGAGCTTCTTCAGCTTCCCCTGAGTTTAACACCAGCGGCTTCTCGCAGAGCACGTGTTTTCCCGCTCTCGCCGCTTCAACTATCTGTTCCAAATGAACGTAAGAAGGAGTACATATCACCAGAGCGTCCAAGTCTTTAGCTTTGAGTGCTTCCTTATAGTCCAGCCAATAGGGAACTCCGAGCTTTTGGCCTGCCTGCTTCGCAACGGGCTCAACCGGATCCGCGATTCCTACCAGCCTTGCTCCCTCTATTTTATTCAGGAAATTCTCTGCATGGATCTTCCCGGCCCTTCCCATTCCGACTACACAAACTCTTATCATTTTACCCCTAATCAAAAACGCACGAGATCTTGCACTCGGGGCACCCTTTCTGCAAAAGAAGGATGTTTTCAGGCACCTCCTCCAGCTTTATCTTCTTTGTGATTAAAGGAAGCACGTTCATGCCAGAAGCCATGCTGCTTATCACTCTTGGGAACGTCCCATGACCGGAGTGACCCTGAGAGCCGACTATGGAAGCTCTGCGCACTTGGAGAACCTCTCCAGTCAGAGGAATCTTTCTTGCGGCTCTTGCAACTATGACAACGGTAGAATTCAAAGCTCTTCCTTCCCATATAGCCTTTTCAATGTCCGGAAAGACCCTGTCTGGTAGCCCTGTGGCTTCTAAATAAAGATCTGCACCCATTCCTCCTGTAACATCAAGAAGTCTTTTAGCAAAGTCTTCGCGAGTGGGATCGATGAGGTAGTCCACTCCCATCTTCTTTCCCTTTTCAGCCCTGGCCTTGGATGGCTCTGAGAGGATCACGTTTGCCGCACCCGCTCTTTTCAAGATAGCTACTGCTGCCAGACCAATTGGCCCACCGCCCAAAATGGCAACGTTGTCTCCGGGTCGTATCCCCCCACCGCGCTCAATCACCGCGTTGTAGGCAACGGAGGTGGGCTCAACGAGACTTCCAGTAAGGAAGAGATCCTTTTCAGAATACTTGCCTTTCAACGCCTCTAAGCTCCACACGTATCTTGCATCCACTTTAACATACTCTGCAAATGCTCCGTCTACAGTAAATCCCAACTCTTGCAAGTTTTCGCAGTGGTTCGGGTAGCCATCCGCGCAGGGTTTGCAAAAACTACACCAGAACATTTCCTCTGCAGTCACGGGTTCGCCTCTCTCGAATCTTTTTGATGTCCTTTTGTTTATCGCTTTTTCTCCCGCTTCAACAACTACTCCAGAGAACTCGTGACCCAGAGTAGAAGGAAAAGCGGTTAGTCCTGGATAGAATATATAACCTTCCCCATCGGCCTGAGCCATGTGCACATCACTTCCACATATGCCGCAGACTCTTGTTTTTACAAGGACCTCGGTCGGCCCTATTTTTGGCACATCTTTTTCAGCGACCTTTAGTTTTGGATTTCTCCACACCTGGTTGCCCAGATAGGTTAACTTCCCCTCAATATCCTTTTTTCCCAGCTTAAAATCCTTTTTAGGCTCCCATCTCGCATCTAAAACTACAGTTTTCATATTGATCCCTTTCCTTCTTTTGTATACCTTATACTGGATTTATATTTTTGGTTTATTCAGTAGATGGAAAGGTCTCTTAAATCTTCACCAATACCTTGCCATTGACTCTCTTTGAAGCTTTTTCGATCGCTTCGACAGCGTGATCCAAGTAGAACCTAGACGTGACTATTTTTCTCATATCGATTTTTTTGCTGGCCATGAGCCTTATTACGCTCTGGAAGATTCCATGGCCTGAATGACCTTTAGCCCCGTAGAATTGGGCTCTTCTGGCTTGATACCTCTCTAGATACATGGGTACCCTTTGTATGGCTCTTCCGATCTGAACTATCTTGCCGTTTATCGCCAGAGATTTCTCGATTTCTGGAATGGTTTGCATGGGAGCTCCCGCGGTCTCTATCCCCATGGAAATTCCCTGTCGATTGGTCAGCTCCAAAACCTTTTTGCACGGTCCTGAGCCATCTTCTTTTAGAGCTAGAGGATCAAAAACGTGGTCCGCGCCCATTTGGCTTGCAAGTTCCCTTCTCTCTTTTTTTGTCTCAAAGGCAAAGATCTTGCTGGCTCCCGCGGCTTTGGAGAGAGCGATGGCTGCGAGCCCGATGGGACCTGCACCCCAAACTCCAACAAAATCTCCGGGCTTGAATCCCCCGCTCCTGACAAAAACCCCGTTGTATGCCACAGAGGTAGGTTCAACCAATGCTCCAGCCTCCAACGCGTTGGCCTCGCTTCCGTAAGATTTCCGGATTTCATTCAGTTTCCAGCAGTATTTGCTTCCCACAGAGATCCATTCCGCCAATGCACCATTAACAGTAAATCCGATCTCTTCCAATCTCTGGCAATGATTTGGATAGCCATTTCTGCAGGGAGTGCACTCCCCGCACCAGATTATCTCCTCGGAGGTCACTAGATCTCCTTCCCTAAACCCGTTTACCTGGGACCCCACCTCTTCAACCACTCCTGAAAACTCGTGCCCGATGATGCAGGGGAATTTGGTCAGACCGGGATACAGTATGTAGCCTTCCCTGTCTGTTTGATAGAAATGAATGTCTGGTTCGCTGATTCCACAGTTTTCGACCTTTACCAGCAGGTCTTTCTTTCCGGGCTTTGGTTTTTCAATTTCTTTTAGCGTTAACTCTCGTTTTTTCCAAATTGAACTACCGATAATCGCTTTTCCGGTCTTTTCCTCATAGGGACTAAGCTTATACCCATTTTTGGGCTTCCAATCGGCCTCTAACACCAGCGCTTTCATTTCAAAACCTTTATGCAATACAATTCAGATAGATAAACCTTTCTAGAGAGTTTTAAGAGATTTTTTAAGGGGTATAACGGGATAAACTATATTAATTGAAAAGCTATAGATTGAACAACATGACCGAAAATGAAAAAATTTTGGTGGATTCTGCGAGGTTAGATTCAGGCAAAGTCATAAAAAATCCAACTGACGAATTTTTTATAAATTTCCTGAGAGATTACTATACGCAAACACAGGACGGACAGTATCTTTTTGGTTCTATGCAACCTGGAAGAAGGCCGGACAGGGCCTTTTACATAGTGCCAGAGTGCTACAAATTGGGAAAAGGTCAAAAGAAGTTTGATGGGGAGATAGGAAAAAAAATTTACGAGATCGCGTTTGATTACCTAAGAGAAGCAAGAGTTATCTTACAGGAGGGTGTTCAGGGCGAAGCGAGCTGGAAGACCGATCTGCAGATTGTTATCAGCGTAGAAAACCCTCATTCGGGGTACATAGCATGGATGGGTAAACAGATGATTTTCCCGCCCCGAACGAGTGGGAAAGCGGTATGCTTTAATTACATAATCCCCGAGCCTCTGCCAGAGTTCTACACGAAAAGGATAAAAGAGATCTGGCCGGGATACGATCCGAGTCAGCCTCTAACTCTTTACGATCTAACAGAAATGAAGAGAGACAAAAGAAGAGTCCTGAATCTTGGGGTTGATTACTTTGGTGGGGCTTACAAAAAACCAAACCTGACGATGGTCTGGAACAGGGCCGAAGCGGATGGATGCGTCTCCTATCACGCCGGTTCCACTCCCAGCAGGATATTAAAGGGATTGAGTGGAACAGGCAAAACAACACTGACTGTGGGGCATGAATTAGAGCAGGATGATGCGAATGTTGGAAAGGTAATTTGGAAAGATGGGAAGGTGGAAGAAGTTCAGCTGATCGGTCTGGAGGCGGCCTCTTTTGCAAAGTCTGAGGGATTGACTTCTCAAAGCCCTGAGTGGCTGGGTCTGATGAAATCAGGGGAGATCGACGAAAAAGGCAACAGGCCGATAGTCCTGGCAATGAACATAGACTGCGATGGAGTTGAGTATAGAATTAAAAAAATAGGAAAGCATGAATGCAGAGTGCCTGTGGCTGTTGCAGGAAAAACAGGTTCTCTCAAGTGCACTAGATACGAGAAAAGTGGCACAACAAATGGCAGATTCATCTTTCTTTTCTCGGAGCTTAATAAGGACTGGGGAAAGAAAAAAAGAAAAATACTCAAAACAGAAGGGTTTTCATTCAAGAGATTTGATGTTGTGGAACCGATGTTTAGAGTTATTGATCCAGAGCAGGCCGTCGCTCTGGATAGCGCATGTGAATCGATAATAACTTCTGCGGTAGCGGGAAAGAAACCAGGCACCCGCACGAGAAGTTACGCTGCAACAGATTTTATGGCGAGGGAACAGTCTCAGCAAGCCCTGCTCAAACTCAAAGTTTACAGGGATTTTGGACTGGAACTCGATGGCAGGCTGGCATTCTTTATTGTTAACTCGGGTTACGTCGGAGAATACGATTTGGATGGGAACCAGAGAAAGAAAATTGACAGCAATGGAAAACCTGTGCCAAAGAGAGTTGATGGGGAGATAATGAGGGGACTTGACGGAAAGACCATTTATGAGGGCATGGGTGAAAAGATAAAGGTTAAGGATTCTAAAAAGCTCCTTTACCTTGTTGAAAGCAGAAAAATAAAGCATTGGCTCGAGCACCCAATTTATGGTTATCTTATTCCAGATCCTAAGGAATTGGAAGAGGATCATGGCATGAAAGATTTTGGGAAGAGATTCAATCCACTGAGATATTACAGCTCAGAAGAGGTATTGGCCTTTGCTAAAAGGGACATTCGAGAGAGGACTGATTTTCTGAGAGAACTATTTGGAGGGCAGAGCGGTGCCGAAAAATTGAAGGAAGTTGTTGAAGTCTGGGAAAAAACAAAACTTCCGCGCGCCAAAGACATCGAGGAGTTCTACGGAGAATACTATAATTAGTTCTGTTGGCTCTGTTGCTCTACTACCAAAGTTGAAGCTTTTGGCTGAAGCCAAAAGCCAGGTCTTTCTGCGAGATTAGACTAGATTGAAACCTTTATCGATGCCTCTTTTTGGTTTTTGGCAGGTCTAATAACCCTCCTCTATCCATCTGGGAGCAACTAGCTTGGCTACAAGAACCATCACATACCAGAACAATACCAATACAGTGGTCATCACAAGGCCTAATGCCAAATCTGATGCTACATTCTCGCCTATGAGGAATAATTCACCATTCCATAGATGGTCCATTATTAGGCAAATTGAACCTCCGAACAAGAGCAATTCCAGCCAACTGATGGAATGCTTTCGTGGAAGAAATTTGCTTAGTCCCACAACCAGTATCGCCACTCCCAAGGGCACGACATAACATACCATTTTTTTCTCCTCTTTTACCTGATAAAACTTAACTTTTTTGAGTTTAGATACCTTTGGGGAGTGAGGACCGCTGATTGCTAGGCAAGGATCTCGCAACACCTAAAAGCAGGACTCTTTGATCTTTGGATTAAACAAAGAACCTTGCCATTTCCTAGTCTTTACTGAATTGAAGGAGTGTTAACTACATATTTACATTTTTTAACAACTTACCTTCTTTTATGACGCACCTAATATTATCCTTGTTTTGGAGTATAGAAATATTATTTAGTGGATTCCCTTTTACGATAATTAGGTCGGCTGTTTTTCCTGCTTCGATCGATCCTATTTGATCGGATAGACCTAAAAGCTCGGCCGCATTTATCGTAGCTGCCCTTACTGCCTGTAGCTCACTCATTCCGTTTTTGACCATTAAGCTCAATTCTACTGAATTGTCTCCATGATGATTGTTTGGAGAGCCTGCATCTGTCCCCATTGCAATCTTTATGTTGTTTTCAAGTGCCTTTTTAAAACTTTTTTCAGGTACTCCCCGAATCATTCTAACCTTTTCAGCTACTGGTTTAGTAAGCGATTTTTCATCACATTTCTGCAGAGAATCGTTTGCCTTTAAAGTGGGAACCAGAAATGCCCTTTTTTCTTTCATCAATTTCACTCCTTCCTCATCCAAAAAGAAACCGTGCTCTATGGATTTTATTCCCGCTCTTAGTGCTGCTTTCATTCCTTCGCCATTGGCATGGGCTGCAACGAGTTTCTTTGCACTTTCCGCTTCCTCTACTACGGTTTTCAGTTCTTCATCAGAAAACTCCCTGATTCCAGGTAGGGTGGTTTCTTCTGATATGCCCCCAGAAGCAAACACTTTTATGAGATCGACCCCAGCTGCAACTTGTTTCCTGATCTCTTTTCTTATCTCGACTTTCCCATCAACCCTTCGTACATAATTATCTTCTGGAAAATTTATCCAGGGTGGGAACAGCTCACCGTGCCCCCCAGTGATCGTTAGGGGTATCCCTGCACTCAGAACTCTAGGTCCCTGAATTATTCCTGAATTTATACAGTTTCTAACGGAAACTCCTATGTATTCAAAGGAGCCGAGATCTCTTACTGTGGTAAAGCCTGTTTCTACATATTTTTTGGCGCTTGCCGCGGCTTTTATCGCCATCGTTGAAATGGGCTGCAAAAACAATTCGTAATGGGTTAACTCCCCGTTAAAAGTAAGATGGATGTGGCAATCGATGAGTCCCGGCATTACCGAGCATCCCGTCGCATCTATTTCTTTTGACTTCCCGCTTTTTAGGGGTTTACAGTCCCCAACTTCCTTTACCCTGTTCCCCTCAATCAGGACAGAACCTTCTTTGAGCCTATGGGAGACTCCATCAATAAGGATTCCATTCTTTATATAAATCTGTTCTTTGTTCATGTCTAGCACCCTTGTTTATCGATCTTCATTTCCTTCTCTTTCAGCATCTCTTTCATATCCTTTATTTAGTACTTGAAAACATTTGTTTTGTCTGGATTCAACAGGTAACATGAAACGCAGCCGCAACCTTCTTTCCTTTTGATGTCAACCTGTTGTATTCTTCGACTGCTCTAGGTGTGATGTCGCACACGATTTCAATTCCTCTGGCTCTTGCCAACTGCTCGGCCGAAGGATCTATTTCTACACAACCGGATGTTCCTGTTCCAACCACTATAACTTCAGTTCCCTTTTTGATCAGGGTTTGGACCTCTGCCTCTAGAAACATGTGATAACCACCCTTTCTTTCCTCGACTGAACCATCTGCGAGTATCCACACGTCGTGGTTGTACCTTCTTCCCCTGACTGTAATGCTTCCAAAACTTGACTCCTGGATTTCTACCATTCTTCTATTTAAAAAGAGAGAGTTATTATTATTTAAAATGTTTGATAAATTTTAAGAACTTGACCAAGTTTAAAAAAATCTCTGAGGAAAGAGATTCTCGGAGGTAATAAGTTGCTTTTTTATAAAATTTCTTAGAGTCCTTAATGGCTACCTTTGCGGCCCAAATCGGGTTTGGAAGGAGCGAAATTTAGGGAATGATGTGCTTGGTCTGTGTCGTTACAATCGAAAGACTGCTTTTGAACATAGAGATATTTTCAAAAGTGGGGGTGAGTATTGGAAAAGAAAACCATGCCAGGAGAGACAACAAAAGAGGAATCCCAAAGGATTAAATAGGCCGTGAGAGAATAAGATAAACAAGGGGGTAAAAATGTATATGATACAGGAAACAGTGACCAGAGGTCTGTTGAAATACCCTTACTGGAAAGGAGGTTACCACGGACATGGTTGGTATGGCTGGTTTGGCGGCACATTCTGGATAGTCATCTTTTTAGTTCTGCTGGCTGTGATAATCTATTTCTTAGTGCGGGGCAGAAAAGAAAAGGAGGGTTCTTCTGAAGAAACTTCTAAAGAAACGTTGGAAAAACGTTATGCTAGGACGAGATAACAAAGGAAGAATTCGAAAGGATTAAAAAAGACTTGGGAGAATAATACGAGGGAGGGAGCAGCAAAAAGGAAGGCTAGGAGCACAATAGCCCTCTGAATTAGGAGAAGATAGCGCCAAACTATGGAGTAGATGACAAGGAAGAACTCATCATCTACTACTATCCACAACGCAGAGCACCTTTCGATAAAATTTTGGTAAACATGCTTTAGTCGGTATGTGTTTTTTACAATCGTTCACTTATACCCATAAAGAAAGAAGTCGTCTTTTGAGCTGCTTGGAGTTGGTCTGGGAGAGGTAAAATTTCTGCAGATAGGTATCCTCGATAGCCAATTTTTTCGAGAGTTCTGACAATGCTTTCAAAGTCCAGGTGTCCACATCCTGGAGCCCACCTGTTAGAGTCAGCCACGTGAACATGAGAAAGATAAGGTTTGGATGTTTCTAAAGTATGCTCTATAGAAGTCTCTTCTATGTTCATGTGAAAGGTGTCCAGGAGCAAACGAACATTTTCCACCCCAATCAGATTTATAAGTTCTATTGCCTCCTCAGCTCTGTTTATGAAATCTGTTTCGTATCTGTTGATTGGCTCAATGACAAGGTTTAGATTCTTTTCTAAAGCATAGTCTGCACAAGCCTTCATCGATTCAACAAAATAATTGGTGGCCTTCGCTTTGTCCAATCTTTTTCCTATCTTTCCCCTTATCAGGCCAATTATAACTTTCCCTCCAAAAAGCTTAGCAAAATCCACATCCCTCTTTATTCTTTCTACTGCCCTTTTCCTTATTGCTTCGTCAGAATTAAGGAAGCTCAACTTATCCCTTAAATAAGCCTGACCGGTGCCGATAGCTGGGACTTCTAATCCATATTTGTTAACGATTTTTAGGACACGAGTTTGGTTAATTTCTAGAGGATTAGCCAAAGCTAATTCTACTCCTTCAAAGCCCAACTCCTTCATCTTCTTTAGAATAGGATCAAGCCATTCCCCTTTTTTTCCTTTAAAAGCTAATGCTTCAAAAGAAGTTGGTTGGAGTGAAATAACCAAGCTCAGTTTCATGCGATAGAAAGGCTTTTTTCCTTATTTAAATCTTAGCAGTGATTGAAAAGATGTGCTTCGGCAATGCAGAAAAATTTATAAGGTTGGAGGGAATAAAAAAGTATGGATCTTGTAGAAATGCAAGGCATCAGCAAATTTTTTCCTGGGGTAGTTGCTTTAAACAAGGTCAATTTTGATTTAAGGAAAAGCGAACTGCATGCGTTGATTGGAGAAAATGGAGCCGGAAAATCGACTTTAGTGAAAATTTTAGCAGGCGTTTACAAAAAAGACAAAGGCAAAATTATTATTGAAGGAAAGGAAAGGGAATTTGCAGGTCCTCAAAATGCTTATGAGATAGGCATAAGCGTAGTTCCTCAGGAACTCGAGCTTGAGCCTTATATGAATATAGCCGAAAATGTCTTTTTAGGAAGAGATTTTTCGAGAAAGCTCCTTTTAAAGGATTGGAGTAGGATGCTGGCCGAAACAAAATCATTATTAAAGAAAGTTGGATTAGCCGTAGATCCTGCCATTCTTTGCGAGGAGCTCAGTGTAGCCCAACAAAAGATGGTTTCGATTGCAAAAGCCCTTTCTTACAATCCCAGAATACTTGTTTTGGATGAGCCTACTGCGGCATTAGCCCAAAAAGAAATTAAGAGATTTTTTTCGATCTTAAAGGAGCTTAAAAAATCAGGCACTTCAATCATTTATATTTCTCATAGAATAGAAGAAATAAAAGAGATAGCAGACAGAGCAACCGTATTGAGAGATGGAAAGAAGATAACAACGGTAGATGTAAGCAAAACGAATATCCAAGAAATCGTAAGGTTGATGGTCGGGAGAGAATTAAAGGATGTATTTCCAAAGAGAGAAAGAGTTTCAGCCCCAAAAGAAATATTACGGGTTTCAAATCTGTTAGGAGATAAATTCAAAAATATCAGTTTTAGTTTGCAAGAAGGCGAAATTCTTGGTGTTGCAGGACTGATAGGGGCTGGGAGGAGCGAAACAGCAAAAGGTTTGTTTGGAGACATTAAAACTAAAGGGGGGGAGATATGGCTAAAAGGCAAAAGGATAAGGATAAGATCTCCTAGAGATGCAATTTCACATAAAATAGGTTATGTGCCTGAAGACAGAGAAATGGAAGGTATTGTACCGACTACGAATTTAAAAGAAAACATTTCATTAGCTTTCTTAGATGATTTAAGCAAGTTTGGATTTATAAATAAGAAGAAGGAAAACGAGATTGTGAAAAAGGTTATAAAGCTTTTGAGGATAAAGGCTCCTTCGCCGGAGGTGAACATAACTACGCTCAGCGGGGGCAACAGACAAAAGGCTATCTTAGCAAGGTGGATTGCAAAAGATTGTGAGATTTTAATTTTGGATGAGCCCACCATAGGAATTGATGTCGGAGCAAAAGCAGAGATTTATAAAATAATGAATGAGCTTGTTGAGAAAGGAGTTGGGATAACTATGATCTCCTCGGAACTGCCTGAAATCTTAGGGATGAGTGACAGGATTCTAACCATGCACGAAGGAGAAATAACCCAGGAGATAGAGAGGAAAGATGCTTCGGAAGAGAGGATAATAGAAGGGATGGTTGGGATAAAATGAAGGGCGTAGATATTTTTAAAAATCTTTTGAAGAGGTTTGGATCAGTATTGGGATTAATTATCTTATGCATTTCCTTTTCTATTCTTTCGCCTTATTTTCTGACAGCTCGTAATTGGTCTATGATCTTCCAGCAGGTTTCAGTATTAGCCATCATAGCGTTAGGCGAATTAATAGTTATATTAACTGCGGGAATTGATTTGTCAGTGGGTTCACTCCTTGCTCTATCAATGGTTGTGATGGCAAAGGCTGAGGTTGAGTATGGAGTTAATCCTTTCCTGGCTTTACTTATAGGTATTTTGGTGGGTCTTGGTTTTGGTCTCAGTAACGGTCTCCTTTATACAAAACTGCATCTGCCTCATCCCTTTATCTCGACCTTAGGGATGATGATGATAGCCGGAGGTTTGGCTCTTGTGCTTACTAAGGGCTATCCCATTCCTGGTTTGTCACCCACAGTCCGTTTCTTAGGAACAGGCCAGCTTGGACCTATTCCTATGCCCTTGGTGTGTATTATAGTTTGTTACTTGGCCTTTCATATCTTTTTAACGCAGACTGTACTAGGGCGGAAGATATACGCAATTGGAGGGAACCGGGAAGCTGCTAAGCTTTCGGGCATAAATGTATCCCGTGTCTTAATCCTAGTTTATTGCATCGCAGGTTTTACATTTGCATTAGGAGGGATAATCCTTGCAGGAAGAGTAAATTCGGCCTTTCCTCTTGCCGGTAAAGGATATGAGCTCGATGCAATTGCGGCTGTTATTATTGGCGGAGCTAGCTTCTTTGGTGGAAAAGGCAGTGTTGGAGGAACTCTGATCGGGGTTTTAATAATTGGAGTTTTGAGAAATGGATTAAATTTACTCAATGTTTCTCCTTTTGCGCAGATGAGTATCATGGGAGCGGTAATCATAATTGCGGTGTACGTGGATGTGCTAAGGCGAAGGGCCTCTTAAAAATCAAACTGACGCTTCTGCGAAAAATCTTTGAAATTTTGTTTTTAGAGGAAAGAGTCGATGTTTTCTCTTGTTACTGTTTTCACACCCGTATTTATCTCAGGAGGGATTTTCTCCCCATTTAGTACTCTCAATGCAAC
>DUKC01000199.1 GCA_013329495.1 Thermoplasmata archaeon | reverse complement strand
AAAGGGCACAAGGCCATGAAAAAGAAAACTCGTTCTCCTCTTGGCATGCTGATTGGGGCGGCACTGCTCACAGCCACCTCCGCAGTAGGACCTGGATTTCTTACACAGACCGCCTACTTTACTGAAAAACTTCAGGCAGACCTCAGTTTGATAATTTTGCTAACTACCCTGGTAACGATTGGCGCCCAATTGAACATATGGCGCGTAATCGCAGCCTCAGGAAAGAGAGGGCAAAACATAGCAAACGAGGTAGTTCCAGGTTTCGGTTGGGTGATAGCGATCCTTATCTTCTTCGGGGGTGTTGCATTCAACATTGGGAATTTAGCGGGAACAGGCATGGGCCTAAATGTAATTTTTGGAACGGATCCTAGGATTGGAGCGGCGGTGTCCGCTGTCATCTGCATACTTCTCTTCGCTTTTAGGGAGGTTGGAAAGGCCATGGACAAGTTTGTTACGTGTTTGGCTTTGGCAATGTTAATCCTCGTGATCTGCGTTGTCTTTGCGTCAAAACCTCCGATGGGGGAGATTCTGATAAGAACCTTTTCTCCGACCTCATTTGATTCTTTGGCGTTACTCACCTTGATCGGCGGCACGGGAGGAGGCCACATTCTTTTTGCAGGGGCGCACAGACTGGTAGATGGTGGTTTTAAAGGCGCAAGAGCGGTAAAGCAGGCGACCAATAGTTCCATCTTTAGTGCTGGAGTGACGGCACTGATAAGATATCTTTTGTTTTTTGCTACTTTTGGTGTCGTTTCAATGGGAATTATGCTGAATCCTCAAAATCCCGCAGCCACCCCTTTCGAGGCAGTCGCCGGACCATTGGGTCACAAATTCTTCGGGTTAATCCTCTGGTGTGCATCGATCACGTCTGTGGTTGGCTGCTCCTTTACCTCAGTTTCCTTCTTGAGAACCTTTTCCAAGACCATCGATGAAAACCCCTCAAGGATTATCATGGCATTGATAGCAGCTTGCACTCTTATTTTCGTGGGGGTGGGAAGGCCTGTTGAGCTGTTGATTTTGGCTGGAGCGATCAACGGGTTGGTGCTTCCTTTTGGATTGTTAGCGATCCTTCTTGCTTCTAGAAATCCAAAAATAGTCGGAAAAGAATACCATCATCCTCTCTGGTTGCTACTGTTTGGTGTTGTTGCGCTGGTCATAACGATTTTCGTCGCGTTGCAATTCCTTGGCGGAATAACTGGAGTTTTCACTATTTAATAGCTACTCCTCATCCCACTAACCAGCACCGCGATTAAGCTTGGCCCGCAACAGCAAACAAAAAATAGGAGCTGAGCGATAGTTATGTTTGAGCTGAAAGATGGAATCAGAAGCTTTGAAAACCCGGCTAAAAATAAGGAGAGGTGAGTGGGGCAGGCCGACAACCGGATTGGGATTTGAACAGGCCAATCTAGTTATTCTTCCAAAGCGCTACGCCTATGACTTCTTGCTGTTCTGTCAAAGAAACCCAAAGCCCTGTCCCTTAATAGAAGTTGGGGATGAAGGAAGTTATGAGGCAAGATGTGCACCAAAAAGTGACATCAGATTTGATGTTCCCAAGTACAGGATCTACAAAAAAGGAAAGCTTGCAGAAGAATGCGAGGACATAGAAAAGTATTGGAAATCTGACCTGATATTTTTCCTACTCGGCTGTTCCTTTACTTTCGAGAGAGAGCTGATCGACCGGGGAATAAAGCTAAAGCATCTGGAGCAAGGCAAGAATGTTGCAATGTACAATACGAACCTCAAATGCAATCCTGCAGGTGTATTTGAAGGCGAGATGGTCGTTTCAATGAGGCCAATAAAGCATAGAGATTTGGTCAAGACAATAGAGATCACTTCTAAATTTAAGAAGGCGCATGGACCTCCTGTCCACCTCGGCAGTCCTGCGGAGATTGGAATAAAAGCACTCGATGTGCCTGATTATGGGAACCCCATAGACATCGACGAGAGGGAAATTCCTGTTTTCTGGGCGTGCGGTGTAACTCCTCAGCTGATAGCATTGAGGAAAAAATTGGATTTTATGATAACTCATTCTCCTGGACATATGCTAATATTGGGGTAAGTTTTCTAGGTGAAAGCTAAATATTTACCTCAGACTCTAAGTCCTTTTGACTTTTGCTTAGGTTTTTGCTTCTTCTCTCCTTTAGTTTTGCTTTTGTCCTCCTCGGTTTTCTTAGCATAATACTCCAGACTTTCTATTATCGAATTGAAGGTATCCCCAATCAATTGAAGCTCACCGCTCAGTAGCTTGGTATCGACTCTGGCAGTCGTGTTTCCTGTCACTACTCTACCTAATACCTCACTATAAAGGCCAATAGCTTGCCTAAGCTCTTCCTCACGCTTTTCAACCTTTTTTATCGTTTCTTGCAAGCTGTCTACCATATGGTTTATGTCTTCACCAACTATCTTGTGCTTGCCCCCCAGTCTATTCACATCTATTCTAACAGATAGATCTTTTTCTTGAACAATTTTATAGAGTGCATCTTTGTAGATATCCATCGCCTGGCTGAATTCCCTCTCTTCTTTCTTAATTTCCTCCGTGTCATACTCTAATAGTGAAATTATTGAATTTAAGGTGTCGCCTAAGAAACTAGTCTCCCCTTTCAACTCTTTTAAGTTGACTCTTGCAGACAATTCACCCAAAGCAACTTTGCCCAGTACCTCACTTAAAAGACTGAGACTTTTTCTGTGTCCTTCAATCTTTTCTTGCAAAGCCCCCACTACTCTATTTATGTCCCCTCCCAGCCAACGAAGTTCTTCGACTCTTGACTTTGTGTCTATCCTCACACCCAGATCTCCTTTGATTATCTTCGAGCTGGCAGCCGATAGATCTGTGAATGGCTTGCTGATTCTTTGTGCGGCAACTAGGGAAGCCACAACACCGACCGCAACTGCCACTATTATGCTCCCCATAATAACTTTTTTCATCGACTCTAGAGAGAGCGTAAACTCCGCCACAGTCATGGATATGCTGAGATGCAAATCAAACGGCTCAAAGTAGTCCAGAACCTTAACTTTTAGATAATAGTTTTTCTCGTCCGGGTTTTTCCATTTGTACTCATACCCCTCTCTATTCTCGGCATTCATAGTTTTTTCCCAGTTTTTTCTCAGTTCGACATCTTTAAGGTCGTAAATGCTTTGTCCCTCTCGATAAGGATGGATAACCCAAGTACCCTCGCTGTCCATTCCAGTTATATATCCCGTTTCTCCCTTGCCCAGACCCTTTTTTATATCTCTAGTTCCATCTTGCAGAGGACCTGAAAGTAAGGTGGCGATCTTGGCCACAGCTTCTTGCTTGGTAAGCTCCCCTCTTTCTACTGCTTCATTGTAGAATTCGCAAGTACTTAGACAAAAATCCATTCTCTCCTCCAGATCTCTTTCGCAAAGCTCAAGAGTCTCGTCGTAACTTTTTTGGTAGCTGAAAAATCCCACGGCCATCAGGGGTACCAGAGCAAATAACATCAACGCCAGTCCAAACAATGTTCTTAATCGCATTTAACCCATCTATATATTGGTTTTGACAATTTAAATATTTACTTGCGAAACTCTTGAAAAAATTGCATAAAATTAAGACAGGGAGAGCCAATCAAAGATTAGTTTGCATCAGCAAGACTTTTTTTGGTTTCTGCAATAGACTTTTAACAGGCGTTTGCAAAACAATCTTCTTCACTCCGCCCCCAACTTGCCTCTCCTCTTGGACTGTTCTGGAAACCTCTCTCCCCAAGGTTAGGCCTATCTGAGTATAAAAGCTAAAAGTCAGGAAAGGAAGCAATTAACTTTGATTGCACGGGATAAGGCATGGGTCTGAATCACTCTCTCAATTTTCCCCATCCTCCGCCGCCAGGCGTTTCTATAACAATAACATCGCCGCCTTTTACTTCCATAGAAATCTTTGAAGGCAAGGGAATGGATTTCCCTTTTCTTAAGAGATAGTTCTTACCAGGTAATCCATCTCGTCCTCCTTTAACTCCCTTTGGTGCAAGTTTTCTTCGTTCTGATTGGATCGATAGAGTGCAATCTTCCAACACTCTTATCGCTCTAATTATCCCTTCCCCGCCTTTATACTTCCCTGAACCCCCACTTCCTTTTCTAATGGAATATTTCTCAACCCTGAGAGGATACGCACTCTCAATAACCTCTACGGGTGTATTTTTTGTATTTGTCATGTGAACCTGAATTCCAGACTCCCCATCTTTGTAGGGCAGAGCACCTGCCCCTCCACCTATGGTTTCATA
>DUKC01000151.1 GCA_013329495.1 Thermoplasmata archaeon | reverse complement strand
CCATGCCCATCTCTACGGGATCCATTCCCAAAACATTATATTCTCCTTTCTTCACCGGTGGACTTACCACAAAGCAATTGACGGTGCCCCTGTTACTGACGGTCACTCTTTCATCCATCCTCGTGTGGCACCTTCCGCATATCGCCCTTGGTGGCACGATGACCTTTCCACAACTTGGGCATAGAGAGCCGATTATCTTCTTCCACTTTTTATCCCCAGAAATTCCGATACGGATGACGGGTTAGTCATTATTTTGTAGATTCAAGTTACCCTCAAAGGATGAAATTATACGGTCCTGAATGACTTTGGCAATCCCAGGATGTGCTGGCCTATCAGCGCAAGTTCAAGTTGTCCCGTTATTGGTGCCAATCTCATTAATTGAACTTCCCTCCACCACCTTTCCACGTGTTGTTCCTTTGCAAACCCATATCCGCCGAATGTCTGCACGGCGGTCCAACATGCATCAGTGGCGGCATCCGTTGCAACGTGTTTGGCCGCGTTTGCCACATCGAGATAAAATTCACCTTTATCGTGGAGATATGCCCCCTTTCTTGTGAGAAGCCTTGCTGCCTGTATCTTTGTCCACGCATTTGCTATTGGCAGTTGAATGCCTTGGTATGAACCTATAGGATCTCCAAAAACGTTTCTCTTCTTTGCATAATCGATGGCGTAGTTGAGGGCACACGTACCTAAGCCACAGCCGAGCGATGCCCCCCACATCCTTTCGGGATTTAATACCTCTGTAGCCGCCCACCAGCCCTCATCTACCTCTCCAACTACTGCATCCTCGGGTACTCTGAGATCATCTATAAAAACGCTGCAGGTGTGACTATAATTCATCGCGTGTTTCGGTATCGACTCGCATGTCACGGACTTGTCTGGAAGGTCGACCAGAAACAACGTGATGCCGCTTGTCTTCCTTTCTGCCTTCTCTCTCGGAGTCGTTCGCGTGATGAGAAGCATCAGATTTGCCCGGTCCGCGTGTGTGGTGAACATCTTCTGTCCGTTAATGACATATTCATCCCCCTCCTTCACCGCGAGTGTCTTTGTGTTTAGCGTGTTTGAACCAGAATCTGGCTCAGTCAAAGCCATACATGCCTCCATCCCCTTCGCCAACTTCGGCAGGTACTTCTCCTTCTGTTCTTCCGTGCCAAATTTTTTTACTGGGGTGACGCCAAATATCGCATTGATACCGAGATACCACCCTGCTGCACATCCCATGGAAGCCAGTTCATCGACCGCTATAGAAAATTCAAGCATGCCCATTCCTTCTCCTCCATAATCCTCTGGAACCAGTATGCCAGTAAAGTTATTCTTTACGAGTGTATCCCAGCATTCTTGGCCGAATTCCCCCTCTTCTTCCTTTTCCAACCAATAATCCGGTCCAAATTCACCTGCTATCTCACGAGACGTATCTGCTATCATCTTTTGTTCTTCTGTCTCTTCAAAATCCATATTTATCAACTCCTTCTTTTTTAGATAGGACCTTTTACCCCTCCAAAGACCTATTCATGCGAATCGTCTACACTTTCGCATGCTCATTGAAAGCAAAGTTATATAAATGCTTTTACTAAATGACATGAAACATTCTCATTAAACCAACATTCTCATTAAACCAATATTCATTTTTATACAACCCCTCAGATCCAATATTCTTGAATACACGATTTAACCTATTCTCCATGTGAAAATGTTCCATTTTCACGGCATCGAATCAGAGATTCGATTGCATCTCAAATACCCATTTTGGTGGATTCTTCCACAACAGGTAAGCCGATGACTCCTCTAAAGTGTCTTTAAAGTCTTCAAAAATCCAAAGGATTTTTGAAGACTTTGCCGCTCTTATCGAGAGCTGAGGTACCTTAATTTTTGTAATGACCAATTCGGAAATAGCCCGATACAATGAGATATCAACCTTTAGTGGGTTTAGAAAATCCGATATATGCTCAATTATTTTCACGTAAACCCAAATCCCCTTTTATCTACGTAAGAGGGACAGATATTTAAAAACTATGTTGGAGAATCAATAGATGGGGTGTGCGAAGGTGAGTTAAAGGCATACTCTCTAATATTTTTAAATTATCTTATCTTCTTTTAACTTTAAAGCCAAATTTGCACCTGCCTCTTCTAAGCTCTCTCCTTCTACAAAATGGCAAGTTTTTTCTTGCTTTGGAACAAACAATTTAAGCAAATTGATATGCCCTTGAGGGAGTTCTATCCCCAAATCCCGGATATTCCAGGTGGTAATCGGCTTATTCTTAGATTTCTTGATATCATGCATCGAAGGATACCGTAGATCACCAACTTCATGGCTCACTGTGATCAATACAGGCATGGACACCCTAATAACCTCATAACCGTCTGGTAGTACACGCTCCACCATCACATTTCCATCCTCCAACTTTACGTTTTGAGCCAACGTAATGCTTGGAATTTCAAAAATCTCAGCGATACCTGAACCTACTTGACCGAAGTTCCAATCTGCTGCCTGTCTTCCCAATAGGATAAGGTCATATTTACCTATCTTCTTAATAGCGGTAGCTAACACATAGGCTACTGAGTAACAATCAAGTCTTTTGGGATCAAAGTTCTTATCTTCTAATAGAATTATCTCATCTGCTCCAACAGCCAAAGCTTTTATTACCACTGCTCTTGCTAATTTTTTCCCCATGCTTATCGCAGTTATCCTCACATTCTTATTGGTGTCTTTAATGTGCAGTGCAGATTCAAGCGCATTCTCATCAAACGGACTCAATACTGGTGGTATTCCTTTAGGAATAACCCACATTTCCTTAGAATCAACTTGAAAAGCAGAAGGAGGACCCTCTGGATCCGGGACCTGCTTTATACAAACGATAATGTTTATTTCTTCATTCATCTCAACAACTCTTTATGCGTCTTCACTCACTCCCATGAGCCGCGATTTTTCGAAGATTTTCTATAAAAGCTGGAAGAACTTTTCTATAATCACCGATGATACCTATATCAGCCACTTTAAATATATTAGCTTCAGGATCTTTATTTATGGCCACGATGTTCTTAGATCCTAACATTCCAGCAAAATGTTGACTGGTACCTGATATACTAATAGCTATGTAAAGATTAGGAGCTACAATCTTGCCGGTTAAACCGACCTGACATGTTGATGAGACCCAACCCATGTCACAGGGAGGTCTACTAGCCCCCACCGCCCCACCCAACAGTTTGGCCAGATCATCGATCTGTTTAAACCCATCAGGACCGCCAATTCCTCTACCACCCGAAACGACTATATCAGCATCTTCAAGCTTAACTCCTTTTGCCTCTTCTTTTACCCTTTTAA
>DUKC01000063.1 GCA_013329495.1 Thermoplasmata archaeon | reverse complement strand
TGAGGATGAAATGCAGATGGAAATTAGAGGTAATTAATATATTACCTGTCACCCCTACGGGAGAAAGACAGTCGCAGCCTTTGATTCTCCTTTTGTGAGATAATATGGAAATACTTGGATGGACAGCCGAATGTTCTCCTCCGCCCTAAAAAGCTTTACAAAAAGCTTATACATTAACATTATAATGTTTTAATGTTTAGTGCGCAAGATGCCTAAGATAAAGCTGGAAGGAACTTTATGAAACAAATGCGCTTTTCAACACTTGCGGATATATCAAAAAATGGGGTATATCAGAATAAAAAACTTTCTAAAAAGGAGATGTGCGGGCTTCTCTCTTTAAATACAAAAAGGAGGTCACATAAAAAAAAGAATTTTTACGGTGATGACTTTTTTGATATTAAGAAATCTGGGACGATATATAATATGCATATTTACTGGACTAAGCAAAATCCTTTTGTCATCGCAAAGCTGGTACATCACTATACGAAACCGAATGACTTTGTATTAGATGCATTTTGTGGAAGCGGCATGACTGGCGTAGCGGCGAAAATTGTTGGTAGAAATGTTATTTTGATTGATCTTTCACCCTCAGCAATCCATATATCCAGAAACTACACAACATTAACAGATCCCGAACCTTTCAAGGATATTTTTACTAAAATTTATGAGGATGTTTACAAAGAACTAATATGGATGTTTAGAACTAAATGTCACATTTGTGGCAATGAAAATGCTCTTGTTGAGAGTACAATACTCTCGGACGTATATGCATGCCCCTATTGCAGCAAAGGAGTCATTTATGGAAATGAACAGAGATGGAGTTCGTTGAAAACAGGCGCAAAAATAAAAACTATTACTTGTGATCATTGCACATCGAAGTTTAACATAAAAGATGCAAAATTTTTGAGGCGTACACCTATAGAAATAAGAGTTAGATGTAACAAATGTAAAGTGAGCGGTAAAAATAAAATTAAAAAGTTAAGCAAAGAGGACATGGAACTTTATAAAAAAATAGAAGACATGAGAATACCTTATCCCTATCCTGAGGATGTGCGCTTCTTTGGCTGGGAACCTAAAAGGAACATCAAAAAAGGGATATATTATCCTTATCAGATGTTTAGCAAAAGAAACCTTTATGTTTTGGCGGCTTTTTGGGACAAGATAAACAAAATAGAAAACAAGAAAATAAAAGAGAAATTGCAGTTTTTATTTACAGGAGCTCTCTTTAACGTTTCTCTTATGGTAAGATGGCATCACAAGTATGATGTGGTGGTCACTGGTACAAGGACAAGAAAGGGGACATTATACATTCCACCAATCATAAATGATGCCAACCCATTCATACCATTTAAAGTAAAGTCTAACACCATATACAGGGGGTTAAAAAAACTATTAGAACTATACAAAAGAGATAGTATTTGTTTCGTAGAGAAAGGTTCGGCAATGCATCTGGGTTTCATCCCTGATGCGTCTATAGATTACGTATACTATGATCCTCCTTACGGTTCGAATATAGATTACAGTGGAATCAACCTTATGTGGGAGGCGTGGCTAAATGATATCGTAGATACGAAGGAGGAAGTGGTAGAAAATGTAGATCAAGGCAAAACTATAGAAGACTACAAAAACATGCTTATCCGATCGTTCAAAGAAGTGCATCGTGTGCTAAAAGATGAGTGTTTTTTTTCTTTAGTATTCAGCTATAGTCTCCCGCTTATGTGGAGAGTTGTACAAGAAGCGAGTTTTAATGCTGATTTTAAATCTGATTTTAATATTATTACTGTAAGTTCAAAATCAAAAACTGCTGTGCAATCAGTTTCGCTCAAAGCTCAACAAAGATTTTTTATTATCACATTTAAAAAATCCAACATGCATATGAGAACATTGAAAAAATGCCCCGATTTTAATGAATATATCACAAAAAATATTAAAGACTTTTTATTAAGCCACCCAGAATCAACATATGACAAAATCTATGATTACCTAGTCAAGAAATGTTGGAAAGACGGTGTTTTAATAGAAAATTTCGATTTGGCTAAGGTATTAACAACTTTGCAGGTATGAAAGGCGCATTTGCTGTGTGGTTAAACAAAGTTACCTAACAAAGCCTTCCTTTTTGCATGGTCAATAACTGGCGTCGAAAGGATAAGAATGAAAATGCCGAGATTTTGGACCCAAACGCATACGAGCCTAGAGGGATTCGAACCCTCGTCTTCGGCTGTCTTCTTAATATCCGAAGGCCGAAAGGATATCCAGACTACCCCATAGGCCCAAATACTTGTTTTATCAAGGAATTCTCCAGATTGTATGTTCAATAGCGAAAGATATTTTAAACCTTTCTTACAATCTTTATCTGATGATAAGAAAAGGATTTGCCGAGCTGCCTCTGCACGGGGGAAAGTGTCCTCCTTGGCTTTTTAAGAGAATGGTTGAACTCTCAAGAGGTATATCAAAAGTTTTGATAGAAGAAAAAGGAGTGAACTGTTTTTTAGAAAGAATGTCAGATTCTTTCTGGTTCCAATCCCTTGGCTGCGTGTTGGGATATGATTTTCACTCGAGTGGCCTAACCACAACGGTAGGAGGGGCCTTGAAAGAGGCACTGAACAAAAAAGATTTAGGCGTGCTAATTGCTGGAGGAAAAGGAAAAGTCGCTAGGAAAACCCCTCAGGAAGTGGTGAAATTGGGGGAGTCCATACAGATGGGGCAAACGGAGATTGACAATCTGATTTACTCAAGCAAGCTTGCAGCAAAGGTTGACAATTCGGTGCTGCAGGATGGATATAATTTGTATCATCACATCATAATTTTTACAGAAGGAGGCAGATGGGCTGTCATCCAGCAGGGGATGGACCTAACAAACAAATCGGCAAGAAGATATCATTGGCTTTCAGAACATGTGAAAAGTTTTGTCAAAGATCCCCATGATTCAGTTATCAGTAGTTTGAAGCGGGCGAAGGTCTTAGACATGAGCTCACAAAAAAGTGGAGATGCACAAAAAACTTCGATTGACCTTGTAAATGGAGGGATAGAGCACCTCAGAAATGATTGGGAAGAGCTTAAGAGACCCGCATATCAAAAAAGTTTGGATGAGTGGAGTGGAATCCAGAGAAGAGTCGACAGACAAAATTTAGATTTTCTTCAAATGCCTCAAAAGGTCAATTGGGCAGCGATAAAAGAGCTCTACGATTTTCAACCAAAGGACTATGAAGAACTAGTCTCAACAAAAGGAATCGGTCCCTCAACAATCAGGGCTCTGGCACTTGTCTCAGATTTGATCTATGGATCCAAGCCTTCTTGGAAGGATCCGGTAAAATTCGCCTTTACAGTTGGAGGCAAGGATGGTGTTCCATATCCTGTTGACAGGAAAGCAATGAGCGAAACAACTGCCATCCTGGAAGAAGGGATTGAAGCTTCAAAGGTAGGAAATAGGGAAAAGCTGATAGCTTTAGAAAAACTCAGGCAGATTATTCCTGTTGAATAAATTTTTAATTTTTCCCTAGAAAATTATTGTGCCGCTCACCTTATAAACCATTTCTTTTTTGTCGAGACTTCCATTTCTTTGGCAAGCTCCTCAAGCAAATCTTTCGATCTTTTAGAGAGGTGTTTTGGAGTTTGTACCTTTACCTTGACTTTCAAGTCTCCATTCCCGTATCCATGCAGATTAGGCATGCCTTTCCCTTTGATTACAAAAACTTTCTCACTTTGTGTTCCAGGAGGTATGCTTAGCTTTTCCTTTCCATCTATGGTAGGAACCTCCATCTCTCCGCCCAGAGCAAGCTGTGGAAACTGGACAGGTAATTCTACAAACAGATCGGAATTCTCTCTCCTGAACACGGGATGAGGTTTTATGCGAATGACAACGTATAGGTTCCCGGGAGAGCCTCCTCTCTCGCCCGGTTCTCCTTCGTCAGGTAAACGAAGGTACGAGCTCTCGTAAACGCCTTTGGGGACTCTTACTTCAATTTTTCGCTTGGCTCTTATCAGGCCTCTGCCGTCGCACTCGGGGCAGGGAACGTTAATGATTGTCCCCTCTCCGTGACACTCTGGGCAGGTTGTCACTTGGGTGAAATATCCAAAGGGAGTACGAGTGCTTCGTTGAACCTGCCCGGTTCCCTGGCATTGAGGGCAGGAGCTCGCTCTTGTCCCAGGCTTTGCCTTACTGCCGTTGCAAACGGGGCACACCTCGTTCCGGGTCACTGAAATTTCTTTTACGACCCCTCGATAGGCTTCCTCTAGGGATATGTCAAGATTGTATCTAATATCCTGCCCTTTCACAGGTCTTTTTCTGGTCCTGTATTTTCTTCTTCCTCCAAAAAAGAGATTAAAGATGTCTCCAAAGCCCCCGAGATCTCCAAAACCGAGATCCCTGAAGATGTCCTCGAAGTTGATTCCTCTGAAGATGTCTTCTTGGGTGTAGGTACCTTTTATCCCCGCGTGACCGAACATGTCGTACTGCTGTCTCTTCTCATCATCTGAGAGCACCCCATAGGCTTCTGAAATTTCTTTAAACCTCTCTTCAGCATCTGCAGACTTGTTTCTATCGGGGTGGTATTTGAGTGCTAGTTTGCGATATGCCTTTTTTATTTCTTCTTTTGATGTGTCTTTCTGAACACCTAATGTTTCATAGTAGTCACGCTTTGGCATCTAAAAACCCCAATTGATGGTATTAGAAAAACAAGGTTTTATTTATCTTTTTTCTCTTTGTCTTTCTTTACCTTATAGTCCGCGTCAATCGTTTCCCCGCCTTCTTTACCAGATGGATGGCCCTTCCATTCCTCTTTGCCTTCTTGAGCTTCCTCAGCTCCCTTTCCGGGAGGAGGCTGAGCTTGAGCTTGGTATATCTTAGCTCCGACTTCTTGGAGAACCTTTGAAAGCTTGTCTGTCCCAGCTTTGATTTTTGCCAGGTCATCACCGGTTAAAGCAGAGCGGAGTTCTTTTACCGAGTTCTCGACTCTTTCTTTATCTTGCTTGTCTATTTTATCTCCGAGTTCTTTCAAAGTTTTTTCTGCGGTATAAACAAGCGTATCAGCCTGGTTTCTAGTTTCAACCTCTTCTTTCCTTCGCTTGTCCTCTTCTGCAAATCTCTCCGCCTCCTTCTGCATTCGCTCGACTTCTTCTTCCGGTAATCTTACCGAAGCTGTAATGGTTATCTTTTGTTCTTTTCCAGTCGCCTTGTCTTTTGCTGAAACATTTACTATACCGTTTGCGTCTATATCAAAAGTAACATCTATTTGGGGAATGCCTCTTGGTGCGGGAGGAATTCCATTCAAGATGAACCTGCCAAGGGATTTATTGTCGACCGCCATGGATCTCTCACCTTGCAAAACTTTAATTTCAACTTGAGTTTGAAAATCGGCAGCCGTGCTAAAAATCTGTGATTTTCGGGTAGGAATGGTTGTGTTTCTCGAAATCAGAGGGGTTCTCACGCCGCCGAGGGTCTCAATTCCGAGGGTTAAAGGGGTCACATCCAGCAACACTATCTCTCCGGCTTCCCCTGATAGAACTGCCCCCTGAATGGCCGCCCCCTCGGCAACGCACTGCATGGGATCAACGTCTCTTTCTGGTTTTTTACCAAATACCCCTTCAACTTTCTGTTGCACTAGAGGGGTTCGGGTGGATGCTCCAACCAGAATGACCTTATCTATATCCTTTGGCTTGAGCTTTGCATCAGCAAGTGCCTGCTTGCAAGGAGGTATGCACCTGTTGATTATCGGCTCGGCTAACTCTTCAAATTTAGCACGAGCTAGATCTACATTCAGGTGTTTTGGTCCTTCCGAGGTGGCAGTTATGAAAGGCAGGTTAATGGTGGTCTTTAAGGTCGTTGAGAGTTCTATCTTTGCTTGCTCCGCAGCTTCGATCAGACGCTGGTGAGCCTGCGGATCCTTTCGCAGGTCGATTCCAAACTGCTTTTGAAATCCATCTGCAAGCCAATCAACAATTCTCTGGTCTATATCAGTCCCTCCCAAGTGAGTATCTCCATTTGTGGACAAAACCTCGAACACTCCATCTCCCGCTTCCATTAGGGTAATATCAAAAGTTCCGCCACCAAAATCAAAGACCGCGATCTTGTTTTCTCCTTTCTTTTCCAAACCATAGGCAAGAGCTGCAGCGGTAGGCTCATTTATGATCCTAAGCACTTCCAAACCAGCTATTCGCCCTGCATCTTTTGTGGCTGTTCTTTGATCGTCATCGAAGTATGCAGGGACTGTAATCACCGCCTTCTTTATTGCCTCACCTAGATAGGCTTCCGCGTCTGTTTTCATCTTTTGGAGAATAAAAGCTGAGATTTGTTGAGGTGTGTAAGTCTTGTTGCCTATGGTTACTTGATGAGCGGTGCCTATCTCTCTCTTGATCTCCCGTATGGTTCGTTCAGGGTTAAGTACTGCCTGACGCCTTGCGACTTCACCCACCAGCTTTTCTCCATCCTTCGAAAAAGCAACCACCGAAGGAAAGTAGAGCTTGCCCTCTGCGGATTGGATGAGGGTAACTTTTCCGCCTTCCATTATGGCTGCTTCTGAGTTTGTGGTTCCTAAATCTATTCCCAATATCTTGGACATCTTTCTCCTCACTTACTTTTTGAATCCTTAGTAACAGCAACCAGGGATGGCCTTAAAACCTTATCGTCCAGCTTGTATCCTTTTCTAAACTCTTCAACGATCGTCCCTTCCTTAACATCCTTTGATTCAACCTGGGCTATCACCTCATGCAAACTGTAGTCGAACTTCTTTCCTTTTGCCTCGATTGGCTTTATACCTTCAGATTCAAATAAGTCGTTAAATGCCTTGAGTTCTAACTCCAAGCCTTCGATTATGCTCTCCTTATTTGCACCAGCTTTGAATTGGGTTAGAGCCTTCTCCAAACCTTCTTGTATGTCTATCAATTTTAGTATAATTTTCCCTTTTTCTTTTTTTATTTCCCCGTCAAAATCTTTTTGGACTCTTTTTCGATAATTCTGATGATCTGCATGGGATCTTAACAATTGATCTCTTTTCTGAGCTAGCTCTTTTTCTAACCGCTCAATCTTTTCATTCAACTGAGCTTTGGTGGGTTGTTTTGTGGTCATTTTTCTAAGGGATTTTCTCTTCCAGATCTATCATCACTTGAATAATCAAATCCTCCAGAAGACTTGATCGGTATTCCCTCAAATTGCTGTCCTGCAATTTAGCTCTTGCGATGAACTCCACGCCTTCTTTAAATATCTCAATGGAACAAATGAAATTTCCCATTCCTGCTCTCCTTCAATCTTCCCAACTAGTTTTATCGTATAGAAGCACTCATTATTTAAATTTTGTCCCACAACCCCCGACATAATCTTCAGAGATAAAAAGGGTAAAAATATGAGTTGCAGGTTTTTGCTTTTTAACTTTTTTAGAGGAAGTGGCCCTCAAAAGGGTGTTTGAACAGATACTGAGCTTTCAACAAGTTTTAAATAACAATACCCATTCTTTAGCTTTTATGGCAAGGATGCACTCTAGGCGAAGAGGAAAATCGGGTTCACATAAGCCTTACATGGAAAGTCAGCCCGAATGGGTGGAGTTCGATTCAAACCAGGTTGAAGAGCGGGTTGTGAAGTTAGCAAAAGAAGGAAAGGCGACTGCAGAGATAGGAATAATTCTTAGGGACCAATATGGTATACCATCAGCAAAACAATCTACCAAGAAGAAGATTTTAGAGATACTGGAGGGAAATAAACTTACCCCAAAGATCCCCGAGGACCTTATGAATTTGTTGAAGAAGGCTATGAATCTGAGAGAGCATCTTTCGACGAATAAAAAGGATCTGCATAATCAGAGAGCGCTTCGTTTGATTGAAGCAAAGGTAAAACGCCTTGCCAAGTACTACGTGAACGAGAAAAAACTGCCGGAGAGTTGGAAATACACTCCTGAAAGAGCGAAATTATTGGTTGGATGAGCATGCCGAAAAAAAGGGTTTCAGTTGGAAAGGGAAAAAAGAAAAGGAAGGAGAAACAATGGTATAAGGTGCTAGCCTCTCCCGATTTTGATGAAAAACAAATAGGCGAAGCGCTGGCTTATGACCCGAATAAACTGATTGGAAAGAAGGTGAACACTTCCCTGCAAAATATCACAGGAAATCTAAAACAGACCCATATAAAATTGACATTTAGGATAAAAGAAGTTGTTGGTTCAGAAGCAAAAACCCAGTTTGTGGGTCACAGCCTTGCAAGTGATTATGTGAGAAGGCTAACAAGGAAAGGAAGAAAGAAGATAGATTCTAGTTTTGAGGTTGAAACAAAGAATGGAATAAAAATCAGAGTGAAGCCATTCGTGATAACTTTTAAAAGGATTCAGACCTCAAAACAAAAGGCCATTCGACGGTTGGTGCAGGAGGAGATCAGGGAATTTTCGAAGGAGAGGGAGTTTGATGAGCTCGTTAAAGCCGTGGTGAGTTCCGAACTTGCCACTCATTGCTATGGGGTGTGCAAGAAAGTCGCCACGATCAGAAGAATTGAAATGTGGAAATCACAAGTACTTCCAGCAGTGAAGAGTTAAACTATTTTTTAAGGGCCTGTGGGGTAGCTTGGTATCCTTGTGGCTTTGGGAGCCATAGACTCCAGTTCAAATCTGGGCGGGCCCATGAACTGCGAGTATACCGACTCAAAGGATGTGATGTTTGTTGTTCAAAAAATTTTAAGGAGTGTTTTTACCACCGATGCAATTTAGAGGGACATCCTCACTCTCCCTGCTCCTCATATAGGAGCAGAACGATATAGAAAAGACTAAATATTCGCTTCTTATAGTGGATTTTAAATAGTGATTTGATGAATGCAAACATAGAAGCAAGAAAGGTACAGGTCTCGGGAACAGGAACGTACATGATTTCCCTCCCAAAAAGTTGGGTTGAGAGGGTAGGCATAAAGAACGGAGAGGCGATCCTTCTTCAAGCACAACCAGACGGCACTCTTTTGGTAAAGCCCAGTAGCAAGGAAACTGAAACAACACCAAAAAAGGAGTGCAGCATAGAGTTTGATGATCAGGACAAGCTGACAAGGGAGTTTATAGCTGCTTATCTTGGGGGCTACAGTACAATAAAAATAAAGTCAAAAGAAAATATTTCGCTCAAAATGAAGCGTTTCATAAGGCAAATTTCTCATAACATGATAGGCATTGAAATAATGGACGAAACTCCAACCACAATAATCCTGCAAGACTTCCTAAACCCAAGTGATCTGTCCCCAAAAAAAGGAATAAGAAGAATGCACTTGATCTGCAGATCTATGTTCCAAGACGCAATAAAATCTTTGAGAGAGAGAGATGTTGAACTATCAGAAGAGGTTGTTTCCAGAGATGATGATATTGATCGATTGTACTGGCTGATTGCCAAACAATACAATATCCTTCTTAAAAATCCGACATATAGTCAAAAAATCGGAGTTACACCCGAGAATGGACTTTATCAGCTATTAATTGGAAGAATAATTGAAAGAGTGGGGGACCACACAGCAAATTTTGCTAGATATGGTGAGGTCCTATCAAAAGAAAACCCAGTTGATGAATCGATAGTTGCACAAATTGCTTCTTTTGCAAAGGATGTGAGCGATATATTTGACCGGGCCATCAATGCGTTTCAGGGAAACGAACCCGATAAAGCAAATGATGCAATACTAAAGGCAAATCAAATTTTGGAGAGGAAAGACAAGATTATAAAAAACATTCTTAATCTAAAGGCAAAGGCGATAGTGACTGTTTCTCTTGCTTATGTGATAGAAAGCCTCGACAGAATTTGTTCATACGCAACAGACATAGGAGAGATCACCATAGATCGAAAAATGATGGCATAGAAGGAACATGGAGAGTCGTAGCGAACGGCGTCCTCTCGCATCACCAAATCAAAGGGCTAAGGGAAAATTTCTTGGCTCAGGTTGTTTAGTTATCCGGCAGGTCAAAGCCACTCATCCAGAGCTCAACCACGTTTATTTTCAAGTTCTCCAAAAT
>DUKC01000004.1:474-4410 GCA_013329495.1 Thermoplasmata archaeon | reverse complement strand
ATTTTCGCCATCATTTATAGCGTCCGTTTTCACTATTTTTTTGCATAAAAAAAGGCCCTGACAAAGGCCCATTTAATCTGATATATTTTGAGAATTTGACCCCTCACTGAGTCAGTTTAGCGTGGGGATTAACAATTGGTCACTGAAGGGTGAAGCGGTAAACCCTCTTTAATGGGCAGAATGATCTCTTCTACTTTTTTTCTGTGTGCAACATAAGAGAACCGCCGCGCACTAACGTGATTAGCGGACATGTGAAGCGCCGACCATGAAGTGTTTGGCGGTTTTCTTACCACTATATCAGTTCATTTTTTACTCATGTTTAGTGACTTTACTGATTGACTTGATAACGCCGCCGTCATCACATTCCACGATTACTTTATCGCCTTGGCTAAAGGTTCCCAAGTTTATGTCTGAACCCGCCGTTATTAGAGAATGCGTTTTGTTGTTTTCATCCAGCACGGAAACCTTACCAGTTTCAATCTCGATAACAATGATTGTCCCCGTTATTGCATTCTGTTTCTCAGCGGAAAACGCCGCACCTGTGAAAGATACCATAAACATGGCAATAATTAATATTTGCACCATCTTTTTCATCATTATTACTTCTCCCTCCATTTCTATACGTAGTTCATTTACAATTGGCCTATATTCAACGGCCTTATGCTCAAAGTTGCCGTTAGCGCTTTATATCAAAATATCAAAAGCACCACCTCCTCTCCATTTCTTAAAAAAACAACCCCCAGATCAACACTGGGATACCCCTTCGTCCCCATCTTTCATGCAAAGGATATGCCAGATGATATAGATCGCACTATCTATTTGATTTCATTTGGCTCTTTGTGTAGTCTTATGCTTTGAGGGTTCGATATGTGAAGGGCTTTTCCTACAGGGAAAGAAGAAAGAAACTCGATTGATAAGCCTAACTGCTTGTGGGCTCTACGTTTTTATATGGAGACTATTTCCTACACCTTTTCCAGGTATCTTGAAATCCGTGATTTTGGATCATGGTTTTCACGAGGCATGCTGATCCTTCAGATTTTCCTGAAATCCGCCGGTTTCAGTCTATATTTTCTTAAAAGTTGATAGAGATCAGCTCTATATTTCCCAGCCAGTTTTGCGGCCTGACTTACATTGCCCTGCGTAAGTTCAATAAGTTGAATTAAGTAATTCTTTTCAAATTCCTCCTTGGCATTCCTTAACGGCTTTAAACCGTCTTCCTCGGATCCTTGTGCCTGAAAGATCAAATCTTCGGTGATTACATTCTGAGTGGCCATGGCAACAGCGCATTCAATGGTATTTGCCAGCTCCCTGATATTGCCCGGCCAAGGATAAAGTACCAGTTTTTGCAATACGGCTGGTGAGATATCCATTATCTCCTTTTTCGTTTTCTCAGCAGATTTTTTCAAGAAATGTTTTGCCAAAAGAGGGATGTCTTCCTTTCTTTCCCTGAGAGGAGGAAGGGTTATGGGAATAACATGAATTCGGTAGAAGAGATCCTCTCGAAAATTACCTTTTCGCATCTCTTCCTCCAAGTTTTTGTTTGAAGCCGCTATTATCCAGACATCCACCTTTACAGTTTTTCCTCTACCGCCTAAACGATAAAACTCCCTTTCCTCCAATACACGAAGTAGTTTGGCTTGCATGGACAAGGGCATTTCTGATATTTCATCCAAGAAAAGGGTGCCTTTATGCGCTTGGGAAAAGAATCCCATTTTGCTATGGGCAGCACCGGTAAATGCTCCCCTCTCATAACCAAACAGCTCACTTTCCAACAAAGGCTCGGGGATAGCCGCACAGTTGATAGCCACAAATGGTCCACTTTCTCTCTCGCTTACCACATGTAAAGCTTTTGCGATCAACTCTTTTCCGGTTCCGCTTTCTCCTTCAATGTGAACGCTATAATCTGTTTCACCCGCCAGGGTTACCTGTTCCAACACCCTTCTCATTTTGTCGCTCTTCCCGATGATATTTCCAAACTCATACTTCCTTTTAAGCAAATTCCTGAGTCTTTTTACTTCTGTTGAGAGTCTATTTTTTTTTAAGCCGTTTCCTATTTGTAATAGAAGCTCATGATACTCAAAAGGTTTTGTCAGGTAGCTGCAAGCCCCTTTCTTCATGGCTTCTACTGCATTATTGATTGTTCCGTAGGCCGTGAGAATAATAATAGGAAGTTCGGGGTTTACTTGATGAAGGTCTTCCATAAGTTCGATTCCGTCTTTGTCGGCAAGTTTAAGGTCTACTATCGCTAAATCAAACACCTTTTCTCTTGCTACCTTCAGCGCCTTTTCGCCCTGCACAGCCGTGCCCACCCCATAACCTTCGGCCTCCAATCTCATCTTTATAACTTTAAGGATATTTCGATCATCATCTACCACCAGGATATTATCCATTTCATTTTCCCTCATTTCCACCGGTTATTGATGCAAATCCTCCCTTTTCTTTTCTTCGATCCCTATGTCTATTTCCTTTAGCCTCCCTATTTGACTCTCCAACTTTTTTTTCTGAGCCCACAGTACTTCGATCCTACTCTTAAGATTCCGGATACTCTCCGTTTTTTTTTGAACGGCATTCTCCAAAAAATTAATTTTCTTATTTAATTCGTCAATTTCCTTGTCATTATTCACAACTTTCTCGAATAACGCTATCCATATGGCAGCCTCCCCTGTTGTTATACTTTCAGGATATTCCTTTATGATGGTTTGAAAACATTCCAGTGATTTATAATAATCCGCGCTTGGATTCTCGGGGTGGGTGTAAACCAATCCCATTTGGTAAAGGGCTCTATCTCCCAGGGTTCGTGGGAATAGACTCGCCACCTTTTCGTTCTCCATCAAGGATGCTTCATAGTCTCCTTTAGCCATGAGGACCCTGGCCATTGCAAGATGCTTTTCACCCTGCCGCTGATTTGGAGAATGGACACAACCCAAAATCCCGCTCAGTATTGCTATCCAACAGGCAAGGTAAAGGAAAAAGTGCTTCCCTGAGCAAGTTCGCTCTCTACCCATATTGTCCCTCCGTGAGCGGTTATGATATGTTTGGCGATAGATAGGCCCAAGCCCGTTCCTCGGGCCGTTTCTCGTCCGCTGTCTATTCGTCTGAACCTATCAAATATTTTCTCCAGGTTTTCTCGATGGATTCCGCAGCCGGTATCTGAAATTGATATCTTAATGAAATTATTTTGATTATCTTTGCGGCAAATACGAACGGTGACAGCACCTCTGGGTGAAGAAAATTTTAGAGCATTACCTAATAAATTTCCTATTACTTGACCCATCCTCTCCTCATCCATGTTGACCAACGGGAAGTCGGGAGGCGGTTTCAGTTCGAGACTGATTTCCTTTCTTTGCGCAATAGGGGCTAACTTTAAAATACTCTTTTGAATTACCGAGATCAAGCTACGTTCTATAAAGTGATAGTCCATCATTTTGGCTTCCATACGGGAGAGATCCAGAATTCTATTGACAGAATCAATCAGCCTTTCGCACTCTTCTTTTGTAATAGCTAAGAGTTCATCTTGTTTTTCAGGTAAATTTGCATAGGTTCCTTCCAGCAGCATGCTGGATGCCTCCCTCATGGCCGTTAACGGTGTGCGAAGTTCATGCGATACATGGCTTATGAAGTCAACCTTCATATCGTCCAGTTCTTTTAGTCGTTCGCACATAATGTTGAAGTCATTGGCTAAATCCTTGATTTCGGGAGGAGAACTAATATTTGATATCTTTTCAAATTTGCCTCTGGCGATCTCCCTTGTTTTTCTCCGTAAAGACAAAATAGAGCGATTTATGCTTCTGGTATTGAAAAAGGAAATCAGGAGCCCCATAATGATGGCTATTCCTGCTGTAATAGCGGTAACTCTTAGCACATGCGAACTGATCTGACTTGAGGCCTGTTCCTTTCTATCTCTATCTGATCTTACATTCTCAATGATTTCTTGCA
>DUKC01000004.1:0-357 GCA_013329495.1 Thermoplasmata archaeon | reverse complement strand
CAGCAAGTAATTCTTTTTTCTCTAAAGTATCCAGAAGGACCATCAGCTTCTCAATAGATCCTGCAACATATTTATTTACTTGCAAAAATTGCTGACAGTAATCGTCATCTTTAGAAACAAGATATTTCTTTTCAAAACCCACTTGTGATAACAATGCATCTGAAACATTTTCCGTGAGTCTTATGCTGGCAGTATCGACCAAAGTAATTGCACGCGTGAGATGGTTTAGCTGACTGAGCTTAACGGTCACATATGTGCCTAGGAAAATGACCACTCCCATTATCGCCAAGAAGCCAAGCGTCAGCCTTGTGAAGATAGTGAATCGCACGATATGTGGTGTTCCAACGTAAAATTAAA
>DUKC01000057.1 GCA_013329495.1 Thermoplasmata archaeon | reverse complement strand
CTTTAGTTGTGGGAGGATGTCACAGGGGTGTGTTTATGTTTTAAGTAGCCATAGGCAGGTATTATCGCTCCAAGAGTCGTAAATAGAATACCTACGGCAAATCCCACTATTCCACCTAAATAGAGAATTATATCTGAGGCAAATGATTCTGGGGCAAGAATAAGGGGGGGCAGCAAAAGTACAAGAATAATGAGGACAGGTAAAAATTGGGTGAAGGCTATTATGCCTAAGATAGACCATTTCTTTCCCAAAGAAAAATCTTTGCTCGTGTCTAGGCTCTCCACAGCGCGATTGTTGTCTAACATTACTGCTGGAGCGTAATGATAAAACCAGACTATACAAAAAAAGAGGAGCACAATGCCTACAATCGGGATAAACAGGCACCCTACGCATATCAATCCAATGAGCAAGATAGCACCTAAAAGGGAGAGAATTCGGTGCCATGCTTCTTTGAAGGCTTCAGTTATTTTAGGTGGCTCCCCTTCAAGCACATCTTTTACTAAAATAGGATAAACCCCCCAGATCCAGGCAGTTACTACTACACTTACAATTACCCATCCTATTTCTCCTCCCAAAAGCCAACTCGTAAGGACTTCTTCAGAAGCTTGCCGGGCAATCAGAGGAACAAGTGAGGAAGAAAAAATTAATCCTCCAGTATATTCAATGCCAATTAGGATTATTTGAGGAATAAAGAGAACTGGATTGGACTTTAGGATTCTCCAAGATTTGCCTATTAGCTGTAGAGCTCTATACTCTTCTTCATCCTCAGAAGTTGATTTCATTTTAATGTTTCCGTAACCTAAATTGAGTTTCCATTATTTATGATTTCCTAAGGAAGCCCGATTTATTTTCTTTTAGAATTGGCTTTTTGCCCTCACCTGGCATTGCCGTTAGATCTTTTGTTTTTATTGAAGGCTTTCTCGATTTTTATCTTTTCGTTTAGGATAACAGACATTCCATCGTGAGCTGGAATGGTTTTGACCCCACTCCTATCCGTTATCCACCTGGCCTGAGCCCACGGGTTCTCTCTTAGTAGCTTCATCCCCATATGAGTGAGTACAGCCATCTCCGGTTTGACTCCTTCAACCAATCGCCCAGCGGTCTCGGTCGAAAGATGGAAAGGAATGGGAGCGTTTAGCGGTCTGACCATGCACACGATAAGAAGCCTGGTGCCTCGATAGACATCTATCAGTTCTTCAAAGAATTCAGTGTCAGACACGTAAGAGATTATTCCCTCTTTCGAGTGAATCTTGAATCCAACGGTTGTTGGATCAGAATGTTTGGAGGGTGTTCCTTCTATCTCTAGCTCCCCCAATTTGGCCTTTTCGCCAGGATGAAGCACATAAATTTTTTCGAGCCGGGACTTGTGGTAGTTTGAGATTGCGGGACCTATTCCATCAGCCCCTTCTACAACGGATTTGCTGCCGATCAGAATCCCTCTACGCTTTTTTCCATACTGGGCCATTCCTTCGATTAACACTTCTGCGTCAGTGTAATGGTCGGTGTGGGAATGGGAAATCAACAACGCGTCGGTTCTGGTGGGATTAAGACCAGCGTTCCTCATTCTTATCAATGCTCCAGGTCCGGGGTCTATGTGCAGCCTCGCGTCCCCTTCAATCAGATAGACACCTCCGGTTCCTCTTATTTGAAGCAGTGTTACAAACCTGCCCCCACCTGATCCGAGAAATATCACTCTTGCCATTTTTAACAGTGCATTCTCCAGTGTATCAAAAAGTATATAGACAGAGGGCTTATATACTTTGATTATGAGCATACTGGTCTCTAACACAAAGATTGTGACTCAAGACAGGCAAAGAAGGATTTTTGAGGGAAATGTTTTGATCGAAGGAAGCAAGATTACCGGGGTCTCCAAGAAGCCGATAAACCAGGAAACTGAATGGAAAATTGATGGGAGGGGTAAGCTGCTCTTGCCGGGATTAATAAATCTGCACACCCACTTACCGATGGGCTTGCTGAGAGGATACGGAGACGACTTGCCTCTCGAAAGATGGCTTACTGACTGCATATGGCCCGCCGAAGGCCGGCTCGACCCGAAGAGTATAAAGATTGGCAGCGAGCTCGGATTGCTCGAAATGATTGCGTCTGGCACAACCTGCTTCGCAGACATGTATTTTTTTGAAGAGGAGATAGCAGAGATCACTGAGAAGATTGGTTTGAGAGGCTTCCTGGGATTTTCGCTCATGAACCGGGGAACTCCAGAATTAAAACCAGAAGAGATGCATCCTGCACTGTCGCAATTCATCCAAAAATGGAAGAAAAATGATCTTGTGAAGCCTGTCGTCGCTCCCCACTCCTGTTACACCTGCTCTTCAGAAATTCTCACCAAAGCCGCCGAATTTGCCAAAAAGCACGGGGTGCTGTTGCACACACACTGCTCTGAAACGAAAAAAGAGGTTTATGACTGCCAGGCCGAGTACGGCAAAAGGCCTGTCGAACTGTTTAAAGAGTGTGGAGTACTGACCCAAAAAACAATTTTGGCTCACTGCTGCTGGATAACCAAAGCAGAGATCAATGAGATTGCGAAGGCAAAGGCAAAGATTGCGCACAACCCGATAAGCAACGCAAAGTTAGCCACGGGCTCAGTTCCAGACCTGCGGGAGATCCTTAAAGCAAACGTATCGGTTGGACTTGGCACCGACGGTGCCGCTAGCAACAACGACCTTAACATGTTCGAAACCATGAAATTTGCATCTCTTTTGCAAAAACATCAGTATGAGGATCCTTTAGCGCTTCCTGCTCAAAAGACTTTAGATCTCGCAACGCTTGGGGGAGCGGACGCCCTCTCAATGAAGGGTAAACTGGGATCGATTGAGGAGGGTAAGCTCGCGGATTTGATATTGATTGACTTGAGGCACCCCCACCTAAAACCACTTCACAATCCTATTTCAACCTTAGTTTATGCGACAAAAGGATGTGATGTCTGCACGACCATAGTGAATGGCCGATTACTTATGCACGAAAAAAGATTCCTGACTTGCAACTACGAAAAAGTGCTTGATGAGGTAAGCAAGGTGGCATTGGAGCTAACCAAATAAGAACTTCTTAAAGCGCCTTCCTTATTTCTTGTAATAATCAAGGTCGGTTTTCAAATTGGTGGACTTCAAAATTGGGCACGCAATCACCGAAGATCTAGAAACGATAAAGGAACTTAATCTCGATTTTTTGAAAGAGCATAACAACAGATTCGAAAAAAGATTTAGAATTAACAAAGAAAATGAGAAGAGGATAACCAGATATCTAAAGGAATGCATCTCCGCCAAGAATATGCTCGTTGCTAGATCCGATAGAGGGATAATAGGTTGCCTGACAGTAACAGATGAGAAGCATCCTCTGGAACTCTGTTATAAGTTAGCTTATATAGCCAGCATATACGTGAAACCTCAATTTAGAAACAAGGGAGTGGGAAAGGTTCTGCTATCAAAAGCAATTGGGCAGGCGAGCGACCGAAGATATGAGCAGGTTAGCCTGAGAGTTGCGACCAAAAATGATTCTGCAGTGACGCTTTATGAGAATGTTGGTTTCCGCACTAAGTTTTTAGAGATGGAATGCGATACCAAAAAAAACGCTTGTGAATTTACCGAAAA
>DUKC01000146.1 GCA_013329495.1 Thermoplasmata archaeon | reverse complement strand
AGTTAACTTATATATCTTCTCATATCCTTGAACTATAATTGACTTGCTGAAGGTCTTTTACAAGATACTAATCGTCTATATAAATATTTTTATAAATTGTAAATCAAATAAAGGCTTAAATATTGTCTAATATTTTTTTCACTCCAGCTTTTCCCTCCAGTTATTTTAACCCCCTGAATTTAAACTGGAATTATCCTTATAGCTAAACCTCCACCCGGGGCCAACTGTACTCTTATTTGGCTCTGCGGAGTAACCCGCTCTTTCCTAAGTTGGATGGAAGTGGGATCCTTGGCTGCTTTTGATTCATCTTCCCAAATATAAGCCTCCCACGTTCCTTTTTCTAAAAAATCTAAGGAAAAGCTCAGCTCTCTCTGATTCTCATCGGTCATTGCTCCAATCCACCATTCTCCTCCATGCATTCTAGCAATTACTACATAATCTCCAACCTCTCCTCCTATAACCCGAGTTTTGTCCCAGGTAGTAGGGACTTCCTTTATGAATTCGAATCCCCTCTTTCCTTCGTAGGCAGCAGGATAATCAACCAGCATCTGCAAAGGACTCTCATAAACAACATACATGGCCAGTTGCCTCGTTCTCGTTCCTTTAACATTCCAAGGAGATTTAAAATGCTCTGGAGCAAATGCGCCCGGAGTAAAGTCCATTGGTCCCACGAGCATCCTCGTAAAAGGCAGAGTAACTTCATGTTCTAAGCCTATACCCGAACCGCCCCAAGGCATATCCCACTCAAGGCCTTTCACTCCTTCTCTCGTTAAAACATTAGGATAAGTTCTCCTGATACCTGTTGGCTTGTAAGCCCCGTGGAAATCAACCACTAGCTTGTGCTTAGCTGCTTTTTCTGCAACTTCCCAATAAAAATCAACCAGACCCTGATGTTCCCCTCCCGGGAAATCGACCTTGATTCCTGAGACTCCCCACTCCTCAAAAATAGGCAAAATCCAGTCAATTTGCTTTTCCAGAGTGAATCCATGCATCCAGAGAATTACCCCCACTCCTTTTGGTTTTGCGTAATCTATCACCTCCCTAACATCTATACCCTCCTCCATGTGGGTTAAATTTTGAATTAAAGGATGCTCCCAAGCCTCACCTTCAGGGCAATACCATCCCGCATCTATCAATAGGTATTCTATTCCATTTCTTGCTGCAAAGTCAACGTAATGTTTCATGGTGGGCGTATTCATTCCTCCTTCAACTCCTTGCTTTTTAACTGCCCTACCCGACCACCAGGGCCAGGTAACCTTTCCGGGTTTAATCCAGCTTGTATCTTTAATCTTTGAACCCTCGTTCAAATTTTGGATAATATTTGATTCAATTAATCCTCCAAGTCTAGCAGAAACCATCATAACCCTCCATGGTGTTTGTGCAGGAAATTGACCAGTCACTTTCCTTTTTTCAACCTCGCCTAAAGGGGATAGCTTGCTTTCTAAGGCATAAGGAAAACTTCTAACTCTCGAGAGGAACATGCCAGAATAGTCTTTAAGTCCGGCTTCAGTAACAGCAATCCAAATGCCTTCTTTGCTTTTTATGAGCAAAGGTAAACTAACTATTGAATCTGGTCTTATATCCTTTAATAAGGTTTTTTCGTACTCCTCTTCATAACTAGTAGGGAAAGCATTAATCCTTTGGGTCCAGCAGATACAACCCTCTGGAAGATGAAACTGGGTATGCTCTTCTAGAATAGTAAATTTTTCGTGCCTTTGCCCTGGGAAAGCGTATCTGAAAGCCACTCCATCATCATAGGCCCTAAAAGTTAAGGTCATCTCCTTAAAAGGGGAGTTTCTTTCCCGAAGTAAAACCCTGAGCTCATTGTAATGGTTTATAATCTCCTTTTCAGTTCCCCAAGGGGGATTCCAAGCTTCGTTTACCGCCTTTCTTTTGACCCCAACAACCCTTAAGTTTTTGGCAAGCACACCCTTTTCAAATTCTACTCCAAGCGCAGAATTGAGTATAATGGTCTTTCCTTTATAAGATACGCTGTAATAAGGCATTTCCCCTTCTGGATTAGGGTACGGCTTTTCTCTTAAGCAGAAATTCACGACAAGGTTGCCATCCGGAGAACTTGCTTCATAGACTCGGCATGAGCCAAGGTCTGGTTGAAGAGCTTCCTCTGAGCCGACAAAATTCCTGTGATATACCTGAAATATGTTTGTTACTAGTATTCCTATTCCTATTGCTATTATTGCAACAACGAGGAGAATTAGCTTTTTGGACATTTCAACTTCCTTTTAGTGAGTAAGCAGACCTAATAAGAAAGAGGAAATATAAGTTCATAAGTTTTTCTAACCCGGAGAAAAAATATAAATCAACTACGCAGACTAGGTGATTAAACTGCTTTTTATAAGAGTTTAGCGACTTTTAGCGCCTCTTGTAAAAGCAATAGAACTCTTAATTTTTTTTCTTAGGTGGAATACTTTTTGATTCATTTGGCTGAATTCCTTAAGAGAAGTCAAGGGATAAGCACTTTATTTTGAAAATTGAGATTATTGTACCTTATTCAGGTACTTCGATATGCCTGGAAAGAAGCGATATTTCATCCCTAGCCCTTCCCGCATAAATTCAAAAAAGAGCGAGTGTAAACAGAGATGGGTCTGGTATTGTCAACCTAATAGACTCTTGACAACCACCCGCTTTGAATTAGATCAAGGGGTGAAACACTGGGGGTTCTGCCGGAATCTATGTTCAACCAACAATCGCTCTTGCTTGGGCAATCTCTGTAGGGATCTTGAACCTTTTCGTCATAGGCCGCAGATGCCCACGCATAACTAGCCCAAACCAGCTCGGTGCAGAAGTATTCTTCTGGATAACCTCGATCATCTAAAGGACCCACTTCCGCGTTGAGAATTCTGTACCATGCGCCACCGCTGGTTTCGTAGGGATGGCCTATCTGCGCAACTGCGAACTCACTTGCAAGTTCGATCAGCCTTTCTCTATCTAGTGGCCCCCTGATTTTGCCGTCCGAGAGGGGCGCCAGTTCATACCACTCTTTTAATCTGTAGATCCCAATCTCTTCGCAGAATTCTCGGTTTATTGCCTCTTCTAATGCCATTTGATGCACAGTATTTTCCCAGTTCATTCCCGCTTCTATGATCTGATCCTGGCCAACATAAATTGCGACATGATCCCAACCTCCAAAAGCCATTGGCACATCCGGCTTGGTATGGTTCCACTCAAAAAATATCAGATCCCCAAGTTGAATTAAATATGGCGAGATGAAACCTGATTCCCCGCTAACAACCTTACTTTCTGGA
>DUKC01000090.1 GCA_013329495.1 Thermoplasmata archaeon | reverse complement strand
GGGTTGCCCCTCCCTACTTAGATAGTAATATACGGGTAGGAGTATAACCAGCTTTTCGACTCTCATCCACCAGCTTTCGCAGGGGGACTTTCCGCCGATAAAGTTAAATGGGAATGATCGTACAATCCACCTATAAAACTCCAAGTGTCCAGAGCACTAAAATTAACATGGGCTGATGAACTAGATATACTATCAGCGAGTGCCTGCCCAGAAAACATAAGTTTTTTGCTAAAAAGAAATTATACCCTTCTTTGATTTTAAATCTTCTCGTTCCTCTAGGATAAAACAAATTCCCTAAAAATATTCCCAAGAAAGTTACACCTAGCCAAGGAAGCAATGGGAAGTAGTCAAAGGTGTAAAAGTCAGAGGGAGGGAAACCAAGCCACAGGAGCCATGGAAAATTAAACGTAAAATTCTGGAGGTAAGCTCCGGCCGAGACCAAGGCTAAGCTTAAAATAAGAGCCATTTTGGGATGCTCAACTAAGAGAAAAGATAAAATTATTGAAACTCCTATAAATTGGAGAATTCCAAACAGGATTGTTCCCCCAGGTAAAAAAATCCACGTCACCAGGGTTATGAGAAGCCCAAGCGAAAAGATTCTCATTCCACGGGCAAGATACTTACGATAGAGAGCTTTGCCAGATTTTTGCATCCTTGTCCTGTTGTAGCTGATCGTTAGAGATATCCCTACCAACAAAATGAACGTGCCTGCTATAGCACGCGGGAACAGCCACCAAAATTTCCAGTCTGCCCCGAGAGAATAGGCTTTAAAATAATCCAGGTCAAAAAAGAAATGAAACAATATCATTCCGATTATTGCTATGCCTCGCAAGCAGTCGATTTCCCAAAAACGATCTTTTGGATTTCTTTTTAGAGATACCATAGGATAAACAATAATGGTTTCGAAGTTCTTTAACCTTTTTCTGGGAAGGCTGGTCAACCAAAGCTCAAAAATCTGCGAATTGCCAAATTGCCAGTTAGTTATTTATAACATAAAGAGCATAAATAAAACCACATTTGATGGTGAAAACTATGAAAAAAGACGCAAAAATAGTGATTGTTGCGATGGCTTGTGTATTGGCGGTTTTTGCTGGATTTGCAGGTTGTGCAGAAAAAGCAGGGGTAGGAGTAATAGAGCCAGTAGAAGGAGAGCCCTGGTGGCCCATGGAAGAAGAAGCATTGGCACCTAGGTCTAAGGCGAATAAAGGAATCTCTGTGACAGCACGGGCAGAAAGGATGGTGATCCAAAAAGCTTCGTTAAAATTAGAAGTGGAGGATTCGAGTGAAACAGCCGAAAAAATCACCGAGATCACAAGGGCGGCGGGTGGATTCATTGCCGATTCCGAAACTTGGATTACAAGCACTGGACAGGGGAAAGGAAAAAGTACAATCAGAATCCCAAGGGAGAAGTTTTTCTCAACTATCGGGAAAATAGAACTTCTTGGAAATGTAGAGTCAAAGGAAATAACAGGAGAGGACATCACAGAGGAATACATTGATTTAGAATCGCATTTAAGAAATTATCAGCAGACCGAAGACAGGCTTTTGAAGATATTGAAAAAAGCCAAGAAAGTTAGCGAGATTATGGAGGTGGAGGAAGCACTAACAGAAGTGAGAGGCGAAATCGAAGAGATTACCGGAAGGATGGAGTACCTTCGAAACAGAGTTAATCTTTCAACAATCACTGTCTCATTTCACGAGCCAGCACCAATAGTCCCAAAAGGGGAAAATGCCTTTCACGCCGCCTGGGAAGGTTTTCTCTCGGTGGTAAATGGCATCATAATCTGCATTGGATATGCTTTGCCGATATTAATCATAATCGGGGTTATATGGGGAATCATAATCGGGTACAAACACCTTTACAAATCGAAGCCCCGACTTAGATCAAAGAAAAAATAGATAGAGGTATAGTCACTCTTTTGGGGGATATAGAGATTTGAAAAGAATCTTCGAGTATTCTGGGTAGCTTTCAGGAGCCGTTTAATCTTTTGATTTGCAATGAGTAAATTTGAGTTCAATCCTCAATTTTTGCATAAATTAGAGAGACGACTAGTGCTAAGCAGACTGTAACTACCGAAAACATGAGAGCGATCGCAACCATTGGGAAAAACGGTCCTTTTACAATCACCAAAAGGATAGGAATAATGAAAAGTGGAGCGGTGATGATAAGGCTTACAAAGTTTCCAGGGAGCAAATTTTTGGTTGAGAGATGAATTATTCCAATCAAAGCATTAAAGAAAAAGCAAAAAAATGGAAAAATTAGGAAAAGATAAAGCAGACTAGTGGGGTTCAGCAAACAAAAAGTTGGAGGTGTTATCAATAAATTTATTAAAGGTACAGACAAACAAACAGCGAGAACACATGCAATGTAAGTGACTGAGCTAATGGCCAATGTTTTGCCCAACCATCTAGCTCTCTTAGTCGATCTCTCAACCTTTGCTTCAACAACTTTTTCTACTTTATTAAAGATGTCTGCTCCCATCCCAAATTGTAACAAAAATGTCAATCCCACGCTATAAACAAAAGGAATGACGTTTATGATCACGAGCGGAGAGACCTTTATAATTGGTTCCAAAAATAGCCCTCCCAATCCAAATCCTCTTATCAAAAGACTCAAAAATCCGCTCACCCCAATTGGCCCAACAACCATAACGAATGTGTAAAGCAAAGAAAGCGCATCCTGTCTTGTTTCTTTGAGCTCTTGTTTAGCAACTCTCAACATCCCACTCATTTTCACTCCTTTAATACCCTAACTGCTGTGAACTACCCCCAGCTATCGCAAGGAGCTTCCTGCTTCGACGAACGAGCTTGCTGGAATTGTTCCAATTCCCGTAGAGGCCCGAGCTCCACAGGCTTGACTTCCCGCCGATAGAGTTAAATAAATGCCATAACCTGCAACCCTGCTTTTTAATCTCGAATTTCTCTTCCATAAAATGAGCTATGGCAAGAGAATGCAAAGGCCTGTTACAACAAAAGTTAGCATTACGACTGAAATGATTCCCATTTTTCAACGCCCATCTATTCATACTCCCTTACTTTTCGAACTCTTTCAATAATTCCTTTGCCAACTCGATGTTAACCTTCCCTTTTTGTACCATTTTTTCAGCGATTTTGTCGAGCAGTTCGCCTTTAGCTCCCGCCATCATTGCTATGTTCTTTGCGTGCAGCTTCATGTGGCCTTTTTGGATACCTTCAGTTGCCAGGGCTCTCATGGCGGCAAAATTCTGCGCCAAACCTACAGAAGCTGCTACCTTCGCAAGTTCTTTGGAAGACCTCACCCCCAGTATTTTTAAGCATAATCTTGCGCAAGGATGAAGTCTGGTCAATCCCCCCACTGTTCCTAGTGCCAGTGGAAGCTTGATTTCGCCTTGAAGGTTGCCCTCCCTGTCTTTCCACCATCTGGTTAACGGCTTGTATCTCCCATCCTTAGCTGCGTAACTGTGGGCACCCGATTCAACCGCCCTAAAATCATTTCCAGTCGCTATTACAACTGGATCAATCCCATTCATTATGCCCTTGTTGTGCGTAGTGGCTCTGTAGGGGTCAGCTTTGGCAAACTCGTAAGCATCTAAGATTGCGTCAACAACCTCTTCTCCACCTATTGCTTCTTTATCGAAGACCGCCCTAGAAGTAGCCAATCTATGGTCAGCTAAATTGGAGAGTATTCTCAACCCTACTTTTCCCCCAGTTATTCTTTCAATCAGGGATGTAACAGCCTCGGCCATTGTATTAACCGCGTTGGCGCCCATTGCATCTCTAACATCAACCAATAAGTGTACAATCAACATTGCCCCTCTGTCGGTTTCAATTTCTCTTACTTCCAAATCTTTGGCCCCTCCCCCTAATTTTACTAGAAAGGGATCTTGCTCATTTGCCAAGTTGATTACTTCTTTTTTACGTGAGAGCAAATTCTTCTTCGCCTCTTCAATCGATTTGAGGTCCTTCACTTGAACCTGTCCAATCATAAGTGGTTCTGTAGCTTCCGCTTTAAAACCTCCCTTAATCCTTGCCAGCTTTGCTGCATTTGATGCGGCGGCCACCACAGAAGACTCTTCTATGGCCATTGGTATCAGGTAGTCCCTTCCATCTATGAGAAAGTTAACCGTTATACCTAACGGTAATTGATAGGTACCGACAACATTCTCGATAAAGCGGTCAGCTGTAGGGAGATTCAGTGCTTGGTGTAAAAGATTCGTCTCTTCCTCTGTTAAAGAGGCGAAGTCCTTCACAAATGCCACTCTTTCCTTTATTGACAACTTGTAAAATCCCGAAATCCTCGACCCCTGTCCTTTCATTTTTATCACGCATATTAACACATTGCCCCTTTTTATTTTTGTTGTATTAAAAACGGGCTCTTTACTGCCATCTAATCCCTTTTTCTTGGGCTCCATGGCGGGCCCACCCCTTACATAGATTTGGAACTTTAAAAATCCAGTTGATGGAATTTATCCCGCCGTCAACTTTTCCAACTACTGAACAAATGGAAAGCTTTATAAAAGAGAACAATATATTTTAAAGGAGAGAGGTTTATATGGAGAAAACAAGTTCCATTGAAGGCAAAATTAAAACCACTAAAAATTCTATGCTGCTCATAGCAGGCATTTTGTTGATCGTTTCAGCTATAGTTGCATCGTTAATTGGAGTGTCTTTTGCCAGCCTAACAATCGAAACTGCAAACAGGATGGCCATAGCAGGTTATGATGGAACTTTAGAAGGATCAGTAAAGGATATTACCGTGTACCATCAATGGGAGGGGGGAATAAAGGATGCTATTTGCATCCTTGAAGAGACTGAAAGCATAACAAAAACTGATGATGAAGGAAATTTCATTTTTAAAGAAGTACCTTACCAAGGTTTTGGTTTTAGCGTTTACACGCTGAGGGTAGAGAAAAAAGGTTACCAAATTTCTCGTGAGAGGGTTGCAGTATTCGCACCCAAAACCATTGAAAACCTCAAGAAGAACCCAAGTCTTCCCTACAAAGAAAAGGTCAGGCTAATCCCAGTCTCAAATGGGTTGCTAGAAGAAGGCACAGACGCGTTGGGAAGAGTAAAAGACGGAGACACTATGATCACAGTTAATAATATGATTGCAACCAGTCGTGTACTATTAGGAGCATTAGCAATTGGTAGCGTAATCGCTGCTGTTGTAGGGGCAGTATTCATATTCCTGAGGAAAAAATTCCCCATTGCAATTGCTTTATCGTTAGCTGCTGCATTTTTACCCATTTTGGCTTTCCCTCTTTCTTTAGTTCCTTTGGGATGCGGTGCAGGGGCAGCATTTCTAGTCTATAAGACAAAAAATGAGTTTGTATGATACTGAAAACTTAATATTGGCGACAAGATTACAAAAAATGAGAGGTGTCATTGATGAATAAACCTAAAGAAGAAAGCATAGGTGAAGAAGGAATACCTTCAGGGGCAATAAAGGCAACATGGAAACCGACATGGGCTGCAATTATTTTGCTTTTTGCTTTTCTAATTTGGGCTGGAGCAATGGCCGGGTCTTTGGTCATCAGCCCCGGAATGGTGGAGAACCTTCCAATGGAACTCCTTCCTGGCAATTATACTGGAACTATCGAAGGTCTGGTAATCGATGAAGCGACATCCAGACCCATAGATGGAGTGAGAATCAGATTCGCCAAAGGATCTGGGATTGAAACAGGTGGTGATGGACGCTTTTTTGTCCCTGACGCGCCATTAGGCATTTACAAACTAACGGTAAGTGCACCAAATTATAAGACCGCTAAGGTAAAAGTGTCTGTTTGGCCAGAGCAACTCATTCAGCTATCGGGTCAAATGAGAGTCGATCTCTCTACCAAAGAAGTTATTGAGCTGCGAAAGGGTCCGGGAGAAACAGCGACAATCGAAGGAAGCTCTATAGGCAAAGTGAGGCAAATTATTTTCATTGCAAGGCTAATATGTGGGCTGGCTGCCGTGGCCGGTGTGCCCGCTTTGCTCGCATCGATATCTTCATTTAGAAGAAAATCTTACAAATTTGCTTTTGTTTGCTCCATTATTTTTGCGTTACCCTGTTTACTCTTCATACTTCTTTTCCCGCTTGGGCTTGTGCTAGTAATAATATCTTGGATTCCAACGCTGCTAATTTTCAAATCAAAAGACGAATTCTTTTGGGCTGAAATGAAAGGGAAAACAACAAAAGCGTAATCAGCCGCAAAAAAAGGCTCTTAGCTTCCCATTCTTTTCTATTCTGCAAAAGCCAAATCTCTCAAACTGAACTATCTCATCCGACTTTATATTTTCTATCTCTTTCTCCACATAGCCTGTTAGAGTTTTTAGGCTATCCTGGTTGTATGCGCCGTCAACAAAAATCTCTTTTGGACAGATAACCTCTAATTCGGCATAATTTTCAGGAACCCATTGGATTTTTTTGATTTTTGGCAGCAATTTCTCTCCCTCGTAGTCGCCCCAAACTTCCTTCTCAGTTATTTTTTTGATCTCCACATTATACAATTCTTTCAATCTGATTTTTTCTCCTATCTCTAGTTGATTGACATCTTGCTTAGATATGTAGAACACACGACCGACTTTTAGACTCCTTTTGCCCAGATCAAATTGTGGGTGCAACCTCAACTCAGTTTCCCTTGGTGAGACCCCATGAATAATCAGTCGCGTTGGGTTAGGTATAAAATACAATCTTTTTGAAACTGGATCAAGGTTTTTTCTGTTTATTGCTTCGAGCTGGTCAAAGGTTATTTCTGATTCTACTTTTGAGATGCCTAGGGATAGAACAAATTGGTGAATCGCATTCGGTTGGATGCCTCTCCTTCTTAAGCCTCTCAGAGTTGGCACTCTCGGGTCATCCCACCCTGCCACTTTTCGTTCATCTATCAGGTTCTTTATTATTCTTTTAGAAACTGGCATGCCTTTCAGAGAGAGTCTCGAATATTCAATGAGCAGAGGTTTCCTCAAGTTTAGTTTATCAAGCAGGTAGTAATACACCTCATCTCTGAGCTCGTATTCCTTTGTCCGAAAAGCATGAGTCACACCAGACAACGAATCCTCTACCGCGCCGGCAAAGTCGTAGGTTGGCCAGCATCTGTATTTCTTTCCTTGAATCGGATGGGGTGCATCAATCAAGCGAAACAGAGTTGGATCTCTCATTGCTGTGTTTGGACTTTCCAGGTCTGCCTTTAACCTCAGCACAGCTTTTCCTTCTGGCATGTAAAAAAGTTCGCTCCACTTTGCTAAATTTTTTTCAATTGAATTTTTTCTGCACTTGCAGGGTTTCCTGTTAAACCTGCTTGATTTGATCTCCTCAGGCGAACAACAACAAACATACGCATTTCCTTCTTTAATCAGCTTCTCAGCCAGTTTATAGTGTTTTTCCAGATTGCTGGAAGTGCAGTACTCCTCGTCCCAATCGATGCCAAGCCACTTCAGATCTTCCTTTTGTGGCTGGTAGTACTCTCCTTCCTTTTCCGGATTAGTGTCGTCAAACCTCAAAATAAATTTTCCCCCGTATCTTTTTGCGTACTCACGGCTGATTATCGCAGCTTTTGCGTGGCCTATGTGAAGATAGCCATTTGGTTCAGGAGGAAATCGAGTCACCACCTCCCCCTTTTTTGCCTGGGGCAATTCTGGAAATGTAGCAATCTTTTTTTGCTTTTTTCTCACTAGAAGTTCAGGAGCTATTTTTTCAATCTCTCTCTTTTGAGTTTCCAAATCTAAATCGTTTATTTCTTTTACGATCAGTTCAACAATTCTGAGCGCATCCGAAGCAGACTCTCTTAGGTTTGGATCTTCGGCCATTATCTTTCCTAAAACGCGGTCCGCAGATGCACTTCCATCAAACTGAATTGCATTGGCTAAAGCATACTTTTTTGCAAGCAAGCTGACCCTAGCTTTAAAATCCTCTTTAATTTTTTCACCTCTAATACTTTCTCTTTAGAATAAAGTGGCCTAAATCTATCAAAACTTTTTTTGGAGTGCTTTGAGGCACACCATCAAGAAACCCCATCGCCTTTTCAATCTTTTCTCGAGCGAGCTTGAAAGCCCAGTCAATTGAACCCGTGTTTTTAAGAATGCTAATCGCGGTGTCTATCTCTTTTTGGCTGGCATTCTTTCTTCCGAGAACCTTTAACAACTTCACTTTATCTCTTGCTGATGCGTTTTGCAAGGCATGGATAATTATTATGGTCTTCTGCCCACCTCTGATATCCTCCCCTTTTGCCTTTCCTGTCTTGTCTCCACTCACGTCCAAGCAATCATCTATTATTTGAAATGAGAGCCCCAAATTCAATCCATAGTTGGATAGACTTTCCAAGGCCTTCGGGGAAGCATTTCCCACCAGCGCTCCTCCTTCGCAAGCCAGTTGAAAAAGGGTAGCGGTTTTTCTTCGTATCAATCCGAAATATTCTTCCAATGAAGGCTCAGTTTTCCGTTCAAATTCGATGCCCATCTCCTGCCCTTTGCAGAGGGAACCTGTGACTTTCGCGAGCTTGTACGTCAGCTGAGCTATAATTTTTGGAGGCATCCCCGATCTTGCAACCACTTCTATCGATTTTGCAAGTAAAGCATCACCAGCCAAAATGGCGGTTGGTTCACCATATCTAAGATGGACGGTCTGTACTCCTCTTCGTTCTGGTGCTCTATCCATGATGTCGTCATGGACCAATGAAAAATTGTGCAACAACTCGATCGCAATAGCAAAAGGAATCGCGTCACTAACCCTCCCTCCCACAGCTTCGCACGCAAGAAGCGATAGAACGGGTCTGAGCCTCTTTCCACCCGCCAAAGGCAACCACCGGACAGCATCCAACAATTGTTTAGGCTCTCCAATCACAAGAGTTTTTTCCAGCTCCTGATTTATTAAAGTTGCCCTCTTTTTTAATTCTCTATCAAATTCTTTATTCATGGCCATACCACATCTCTACCCTCTGTTTTGATAAGTCCGCAACATCCCTAGTTCCGCACAAGAAGCAAGCGGTCCGAAGTTCTTCGATCATAATCCCAACTTTTTCTGCGACTTCTTCAGCCGAACTTACGGCCTCTCTTATCACAGCACCTGCTATGCCTGCAATTTGAGCACCAAGGGCGATTGACTTTGCTGCATCCAATCCATTTCTTATGCCTCCAGTCCCAACTATTGGTATTCTATCCTTACATGCTCTCTTGACTTCAAGTATAGAAACGGGTGTGGGTATCCCCCACTCCCGGAACGTTTGACCCAATTTTTCCCTGATGTAGTCTCCTTGCGCTTTAGCTCTATATGACTCTATTGTAGCAAAGGATGTTCCAGAGAGACCTCCAACCTCTATGGCTGAAATTTTTGTTGAGGCCAACGACTTTGCAATTTCATAACTTATACCCGCCCCCGTCTCTTTAATAATCAATGGTACCCCCAGCTCGCTTGCGATCGAACGTATTATCTCCAAGCATCCTTTTGCCTTTGTGCTTCCTTCAGGCTGGATCGCTTCTTGCAAAAAATTTAGATGTAAGGCTATTGCGTTTGCGTCAATCATTTCAACGCACTTGCGAACCTTTTCTAAAGCTCTGTTCTTGTCGTGCTGAATCAGCTGGGGAAGCCCAATGTTTGCTATGCGCAGGGGGAGATCGTAGTCCTTTATCACCGTGTAGGTTCCCTCCAGTTTGGGTTTGTCCAGCGCAGCTCTCTGACTTCCGACACCTAGGGCAATCTGATACTTCTCACAGGCAATTGCAAGATTTCGATTAATTTTTTTTGCTTCCGGGTATCCCCCCGTCATCCCAGAAATTACCAGGGGTGCAGCGAGCTGTTTTCCTAAAAAATTGACCTTGAGATTAACTTCTGATTTGTCTACCTCTGGCAGAGCATTGTGAAAAAGCCTCACATTATCCCAGTAGTTGTGGTGCGAATTGACCTTTTTAGTCAAACAAATCTCGACATGCTCTTTTTTTCTTTCTTCGTTCATTCAACCTTCCTAATTCTTGTTCCTACAAATTCCTCTCCAACCATTGCTTTATAAACTCTCTTTGGCTCTTTCCCGTTGATCAATATTACCTCACTGTACTTTGCGATTGATCTAATGGCGTCTATCTTTCCTTTCATCCCTCCAGTCACATCCGGAACCAACTGTCTGTCCACGCTTATCCTTCCAAGGTCGCTTATTTCCGCCTGCCTCACTAGTTTAGCGCTGGGTTTGTTTGGGTCTTCCCAGTACAAACCATCAACGTCCATAACGAAGATTACTTTGTCAGGATTGAAAATTTTTGTTAGCGTTTCGGCCAGCATGTCCCCCGAGCAGATCGAACATCCTCTGAACTTATCAATCACCACATCTCCAAAAGTCACAGGTGTGAATCCTTTCTCCAAAGCAATTCTAAACAAATCCGAATTGAACTCAGATACCACCCCAGAACTGCAGTAAAGAATGTTTAAGGGCGGTATAGACAGAGGTTTCATCCCCGCTCTAACCATCGTCTTGGTAACTTTTAGATTGAGCTCCCTAACCTTGATGTGAGTAACAGAAAATCCCTTCAACTGCCTCTTTGAAAAAAGACCCTTGTCCAGACTGTATTTTTTAGCGAAAGGGTGTCCATAGGATCCAGCTCCATGAATCAATATCGTCTGCTTGTTACCTCTAGAGATTTGTTTTACAAGCGATTGGGTGATTTTTTGATATTTTGCTCGTTTGCTCTTATCCGTGATGACACTCCCTCCGAGCTTAATGATAATCATTCTATCCCTTTCCGTTTTTTTGCTTTGCAACCTAGTTGACACCCAAGCGTCTGAGGTTAGTCAGCCAAACAATAGATTATTTGAATGTATAATAATGTTTTCTTCAAATCACCATTTTGTTACCTTTCAAAGTCTACTGTTCCCTCGTCCGCATCTACCTTTAGTTTGTCTCCTGTTTTGATTTTGCCTATGTCTATCCCATCAACGCACGGAATTCCCGCAAGTATCACTCCGGTTGCCACTATGGTTTCTGTCTCTTCGTTCACAATTGCCTTTGGCGCGACACCGTTCTTTTTCAGTCCATATATTATGTAAGAGCCTACCGTAGAACCCTTTCCCTTCGGAAAAACAAGTATCTTATCTCTCACGCATTCCCCTTGCAGTTCGTGCCCCTCCTCCATAACCTTTCCAGTTTTTGCATCAACTCCTCCATAAAAACCCAGAGGTTCTCTGGACACCAATGCTACCCCTTCCGCCTTTCCTGGTGAAATGGTCTTTCCTTTCATTTTGATTGCTCCTCTACTAGATCCGACATACTCCCAAACACAACTTTTTGTTTACAAAAGCCCGGCAGGTAACATGCAGCCTTGCCAGAATTCACTCCCGTTGTTTTGTACCCCATTTTTTCTATGGGCGCCACCACCATGCAGGTGTCCGCAACCACCTTTCCTCCAGCACGTTCTATCCGGTCGGTGTAACCCATCCTGTTTGCGACTTCTTTCATCATTCTAGATGTGCATATCCATATCGGTCTTTTTAGCTTCTTTCCTTCCAATTCACTTGCGAGCCTGCCAATCTCTTGCAGTGAAGCATGCGGACATCCGAAAATTACAATATCCGGCTTTTCTCCTGTATTCAGCTTTTGATAAGCATCTTCCAAGTCTTTATCTCCGAATTCGATTTGCTCCAGCCCTTCTCGCATCATCGTTTTTGCTTCGGGCGTGATGCCCTCCACGTGATAGAGAGCCACCGCTCCCGATGCGGCCATTGCGGCTCCCAAAGCTTTTAGCTGATCAGTGGACGCGTTTTTTATGCCTACAAAATATGGAATCTTGTTCTTCACTTCCATCCCGACCAAATAACCCAACGCTCCAAAATCTGAGAATGTTTTTAATGACGCATTGACCTTTACCCTCACCTGCGCCTTTCTTTTTTCGGACAAATGAAGGCCGTAATTCGGAGTCAACCCACAGATTGCTGCGGCTAGGGCAGAAGGCCCTCCCTCTCTGTTTGTTCTCGCTCCAATCACTGAGTTTGCAAATGATATTGCAGAGGATTCTGACCATGCAAGGTGCTCTCCAAATCTAGGCAAATTTCCAGCCAGATATGGTGTGCAAGTTGATGTTATCACTATGCCCATCCTTTTAAACGCATCTATAATCCTGAGCTGGTGCTTGGCAAAGTCGGCGGGATAATTGAGCTTCTTCCAATCCTCAAGATCCATTCCAGCCGGGTTCAGGAACGTCAGCACCTTAACCTCCGGATTTTTCGATGCGATGTCCTCCAAAAACTCTAAACCCGGAAAACCGATGGATTTAAAGGAAACCCCAGACACCTGTGCAGAGCCGATCGGTATCATTTGGTCAGCGCCATAGATGTCACCCAATCTTACCAATAATCTAAACATCTTTTCAATTACTTTGCCTTTCTCTCCATTCAGCATTTTTTCTTGTTCTTTTGTTAAGTACATGATTTCCCTCAGGGTATTGAACACTAAGTCAATATTTATTTTTTGTGTTAGATGGCAAAATCAGCCTCGTAAGTTTTTATTTGTTAGCCCCTAATTTGTATTTCAATAACCTCATAAGAAATTGTTTTTAGTGGACGAGTGCAAATTTTTTAATTCATCCCCTCACTGCTGAAAATCCCTCAATTACCTCTCCATCGCTGAAAGCCCACAACTTTAGTCGTGGGAGAATGTCACAGGGGCTATTCCACGTTAAGTATTTAAGTTGTTCCATCGCTTTATGTGCTGATAAACGATGAAGCCAAAGTTATTGGCAATGGCAATAGCAATCGCTTTGCTGTT
>DUKC01000164.1:1498-4113 GCA_013329495.1 Thermoplasmata archaeon | reverse complement strand
AAAAGATACCGTGGGGCTCACGGGTAGCTCACGCCTGTGGAGATCTCGCCTCTACAACCATCCTTCGGAGACTGGCTGCAAGCGGGGTCGTGGAAGCAGGAACTACATGCGACCCTCCTCAATTTCGAGGAGTTGCTGGAAGCCCACGACTTTAGTTGTGGGAGGAAGTTACAGGTCGGCTTGTTGAAATATACTCACAAAGCGAATCAACAAAAAAAAAGTTCGAGAAGAGAACTTCGGGCTGAAGTTTAGATCATCTTCAATCAGCTCGGCAAAACTCCAAAATCATTATATTTCCTTTCATCTTAACTATTGTATGATCAGCAATAGATCAAAAAGCTGTTAAAAAATGTTTTTAGAAAAGAGATCGGGTAACGAATGGATCGTGTGCGAAGAAAAGGTTGAAAAAGAAAAGCTGGGGTACTGGGAAACACTCTTCACTCTTGGGAATGGATATCTAGGTTCTAGAGGTGCTTTAGAAGAGAGGATTGAACACTCCGGAACGTATCTTGCAGGAATTTATGACAATGAGAGAATCGTAAACTCCCCAAATCCCATTTGTCTTGATATTTGGGTTGAAGGCAGTAAGCTAGATATCGACCAAGTTCTTGAACACAAAAGAGCTTTAGACATGAGGAGAGGGCTGCTTTTGCGCCACACTGTTTTTAAGCAGAATAAACGAAGATTTGATTACAGGTCCAAGCGATTTTTTAGTCCAGTCAACAGGCATCTGGGAGGCATCCTAGCCACCTTTAAGTCGCTCGATAAAGACGTCGAAGTGGTGGTAAGAAGCAAGATAGAGGGAAAAGGAAAGAAGGATCTGTTCGGAAGACCTCTCAATCAGTACTTTATCACTGAAGTTGGTGAGAAAGGAGGTCTACTTTACCTAGTGGCCAACACCTCAGAGCTTGGAATCGAGCTTTGCTTTGCAACATCTCTAGAAATTCTTGATGGTGACAAACCCGTAGGAACTCTCAGTTTTTCATTTGACAGCGAAACCAGCGTGGCTGAGGTTAGGTTTATAGCTAAAAAAGGAAAGAGCTACAGGATAAACAAGCTGATATCTGTTTTTACTTCCAAAGATACTAAAAGTGTTAAGAGAGTCTGTTTAGGTGCTTTGGGAAACAGAAAACCTAGCAGTTTGCTGAGATCCCACCAAGATGCTTGGAAAAGAAAGTGGAATAATTTTGATATAGAGGTCAAAGGAGATAAGGACGTCCAAAGGTCGATAAGATTTTGTTTGTATCATCTGCTGATAGCGGCGCCACCCAAGCGCATAGATACCAGCATCGCTCCAAACACTCTCACCGGCGACACATACCAGGGTCACATTTTCTGGGATACGGAAATTTATATGCTTCCTTTCTTCATTTACTCCTGGCCAAGCAAGGCAAAGGATTTGATTTTGTACAGGTATAAAAGGTTGGGCAATGCGAGGTTGGCTGCGAAAGAGCGAAGGTATGCCGGAAGCCTGTGGCCCTGGGAATCGGCTCAGGATGGTAGGGAAGCAACTCCTGACTGGTGGGTCAACTTTGACGGATCGAAAATGAAGGTATGGACAAAGGAAAGGGAGCATCACATCTCTGGCGATTTGGTATACGCAATCGCTCTTTACTACCAATTTACCAAAGACGAAAAGTTTATTCTTGAACAGGGAGCCGAGATTGTGTTTGAGACTGCTCGTTTTTGGGCATCTCGAGTCACCCGCAATGCTAAAAGCAAGAAATACGAGATAAGAGATGTCATAGGCCCAAACGAATTTCAAAAAAAGGTGGACAACAATTTCTATACCAACTTTCTGGCCGGCTGGGTGCTGAAATATGCCCACACGCTATTTCATTTTATAAAGCAAAAACATCCCTCCAAGTTTGAGGCGATAGTTGAAAAAATTGGATTAAGTGACAGGGAACCCAAAAGATGGAAGGAAATCTCAGAGAGACTAAAACTCAATATTTCTTCAAGCGGTCTGATAGAAGAGTTTGACGAATACTTCAAGAGAAAAGATGTTGTAATAAAAGAGCGGAATGAAAGTGGCATGCCCCTCTGGCCTGCGGGAGTGAGGTTGGAGGATGTAGGCAAGACCCAGCTGGTTAAGCAGGCTGATGTAGTGTTGGGATTATGTCTATTTTCGAATGAATTTTCACTTCAGGCCAAAAAAATAAATTTTGAATATTATGAACCTCGAACCATACACAAGTCTTCTCTTAGCATTCCCACTTATGCTCTGATTGCAATCGAAATCGGTGAGATCGAGAAAGCGTATAGATATCTTCAACTCCTTGCCAACTCAGATCTTTCCAACTTGTTTGGCAATACCTCTCGCGGTATCCACGGAGCTTCCCTTGGGGGCACATGGCAGGTTGTGGTGCGTGGTTTCGGGGGCGTGAAATCAAAGGAGGAGAAGTTGAGCATAAATCCCTCTCTGCCCAGAGCCTGGCAGAAACTGAAGTTCAGGTTCTGGTGGCACGGTCACAATTTTGAGATTGCCATAAGCAAAGAAAAGGTGAGTGTCTTTTTAAGAACGAAAACTAAAGATGTTAGATTGCCAATAGAGATATATAATCACACTTATTACATAAAATCTGGAGAAACATTAACAATAGAAAGATGAAATT
>DUKC01000164.1:803-1480 GCA_013329495.1 Thermoplasmata archaeon | reverse complement strand
TATTTTTGGCAAATGGTTTGGGGGAAATCGCTCAGGGTGCTGCAGTTGCACAGCACGCAAGAGAAGAGAAAATAGATTGCAGGTTCGTAAACACGGTCCCCACATGCCATCGATACATCACAGAGCTGAACTTCGACAGCTTTTTACTTTCTAACCTATCCCCATCAAAGATTAGAGAAAGTGTTGACAGACGGATAGAAGAGTACTCCCCAGATGTGATTTTTTGCTGCAATTCAAAAACAACACAGGGAATGTTTCATCCGGATAAAGAACTTGATTCTCTGATCGTTTCACTTGACTCCAACTGGCTTTTCCAGGGCATGCCTGCATATTTTGACATGTTTTTTGTCTGTTTCCCCCCAGAAATATTTAAGAAAAATCGAAACTACAACCTAAGCGATCCCAGAATCAAACCCGTTGGATTCATTCCCTCAGGGTATGATATCTATGAGAGTGAAATTCTCTCAGCAAAGAAAGAGCTCGGAATAAGCAACGAAAAAATGATTTTTAGTTATTTTGGCAGAGGAGTTACTTTCAGGAGCTTCTTGGTCGATAAGGTTTTGGATGCGATAGAGCTTTTAAACAGAGACGGAAAAAGAGCAAAGCTGTTTTTGCTCTCTGACCTGAAGATTGAAAAGGACAACGTGATCTCAATCAGATGGCTAAAAAACGATAGA
>DUKC01000164.1:0-673 GCA_013329495.1 Thermoplasmata archaeon | reverse complement strand
TCCGAAACATGCGAGGTTGAACCTTTCGAAGAGCTTGGGCTATGCATCACGCTAACTTATTCTTCAGAACCAAACCTGTTGAAAAGAATGTTGGAGGACGTAGTCTTTGGTAGCAAAGGAGAAGAAATGAGAAGGGAGCAGGGAAAGCACGGGATAAAGGGCGAGAAGGTCGTTTTAAGTGAGATTTCGAGTTTGTTGAAAAAAAGGGAGCGGAAGTGATAAACATTGGAGTCCAAAAGAAGAGTCGGGTTTATCTGGGACATCGACGGGGTTGTTGTAGACAGTCCTCACGAGGACGCATGGAGGGCAACCGCTGAAAAAGAACCGTGGAACACACATCTTGAGTCTGATTTCTATTTCTCCCATGTGGCCTCCCTGCCAAGATACAGGGGAGGAGACAGCATACTCCGACTTCTTGGAGTTTACGAGAGGTTCGGAGCAAAAACCCAGGAAGAGAAAAACGAGCTTCTGGAAAAGTTTTGCACCGAAAAAAACGAGCTGCTGAAAGATCTCATAAGAAAAGGAAAGTTCAAACTGTTTCCAGATGCGGTCAGGCTGCTGTTGAAAGCAAAGAGTCTTGGAATACTACAGGCCTCCGCATCAGCATCCAAGAACGCGAGAGACATGCTTCTGAGAGTCGACAGAGCGCGCATTAGGAAGGAAATGGGAGAAG
>DUKC01000095.1:10863-11996 GCA_013329495.1 Thermoplasmata archaeon | reverse complement strand
GCTGGTTAGGCTACGAGGCACACTTCATCCCATGAATAGATTCATGGACTTTCTTGCATTGATATTGTAAAAAAGTAATCCAACTTTGGGGCCGTGAGACATAAAGTGCCTTTATCGTTTCTGAATTTCGAATGTCAGAGTGAACAAGAGCGTAGAAGGAAAATTTCTGGGTCCTTAAAATCTTTGAATAATTTACTCTCAAAATCCAATATGTTATATTTCCTATCAATCTTTATTCCTTCCAAACTGAGTAGCTTGATCTTTTCATCAATACCCTTGTTATACCCGCCAACAGATCCCTTGGCTCTCACAACTCTATGACATGGAACATTCTTATCCTTGTTTTTGTGCAAAACCATTCCAACCGCTCGTGGATGCATACCTAGCTGTTTAGCAATTGTACCATAAGTCGAAACCTTACCCTTGGGTATCAACGAAACAAGCTTGTAGACCGCTTCATGATCTCTCTCCATACAATCACTTTGTATCAATGCGGAGGGATATATTAGTTTTTTTCCAATGGGCAAGCATATCAAAAAGAAGTGATGCTCTTGATATTTGAGAGAAATAAGGAGGTTTTAAAATTCCCATTCTGGGTAAATGAAGTTTTCGATACCACCTCCGTAATTTTGTGAGACGTGGGGAGTTGTTTGTTATTCAACAACTTTTTAACATTCAAAGTTATTAACAAAAAGGAGAGACCAAAAGATGGAGAAAAAAGACATACTTAGCAGATTAGAAGTGCTTGATGGGTACCTGGCAAAAATTAAAGAGTATCTTCCAACTGGCCTGGAAGAATACAGAGCTGAAGAGATGAGAAGAAGAGCGATCGAAAGATTGTTATTGATTTCAATCCAATCCCTTTTTGATATTTCTGGAATGGTGGTAAAGCATTTGGAGCTTGGAATCCCGAGTGGCGACGAAGATATTTTAGATAGACTGGTAAAAGGTAGAGTGATTGGCAGAACGTTGGCTCAGAAATTGAAGGAGATTAGGAAAATTAAGGACCAGCTTATTTATTGGCACTCGGATGTAGATGACGCCGAACTTTTTGATTTCCTCACCAACAACCTGAGCAACCTACAAGAATTTTCGAGGCAAATCAAAAAGTCGAAGATTAAAAGTTAAGAGGG
>DUKC01000095.1:0-10785 GCA_013329495.1 Thermoplasmata archaeon | reverse complement strand
TCTCGAGTTGTTTTATAATTTATGCCCTCTAAACTGAAAGAAAAACTAAGAAAAGGTGAATGGATATCGGCAATGCCTGATGAAACTCTTCGGGATGAACTGAACCGAGCCTACAGACTTTGCCAAAAGTTAAATCAAGTTGAAAGAGATTCAGGGGAATACGAAGCAACGCTCAGCGAGCTGCTTGGAACTGTTGGTGAAAACGCCATAGTAAGAGCACCTCTATTTGTTGATTATGGCTACAACACACACATTGGCAATAATTGCTTTATAAACTACAATTGCGTGATCCTGGATGAGGGGAAAGTCGAGATTGGAGGGCGGACTTGGATTGGTCCGGGGGTGCACATTTACGCAGTCGAGCACAAGATTAGCCCTAACGAACGAGACGTAATAAAAGGTGTTCCTGTGATCATAGAAGAAGATGTCTGGATAGGGGGTCATGTCACCATTCTACCGGGAGTAAGAGTGGGTAGAGGAAGCCTTATTGGAGCAGGTTCTGTTGTGGCTAAGGATGTAGAAAAAATGGTGGTGGTTGCAGGCAACCCAGCACGAAAAATCAGAGAGCTGTAAGTAAGGATTCTTTTTACATTTGTATCCCCTGAAATGTCGTTGCAAACGCATTGGGGATAAGCACAGACCTATTTGCTGAACTCGAAAATGCTGGCCGACATAGACAAAAATTTTTAATTGCACACCTTTTTGTTCTTATGGCATTATCTGATAGAGACATAATTAGAGCGATAAACAAGAGGGAGATAGCGATAGAACCCTTTAATCTGGAAAATCTGACTCCAAATGGTTATGACTTGACAGTAAAAGAGATAAAGATAGGCGAAAGAACTGGGGAAGAAGCTGTGGAAAAGACAAGAATACCCAAATCAGAATGGTTTGTTATTTCAACCCAAGAAGTAATAAAGCTCGGATTGGACTATGCGGGAGAAATATGGATAAGAAGCACCTATGCCAGAAGAGGAGTCTTTGGTTCATTTGGAGTGGTTGATGCAGGTTTTGAAGGGGAACTGACTCTCCCCTTTTTTAACAGTCACTCCCCGCTTGAGCTGAAAAAGGGTGATAAGATTGTTCAGGTAGTGTTCAAGAAACTTGACTCAACCGCTTTTTCTTCATATAAAGAAAAATCAGGGAAATTTATGCATCAGAGAGGAATAACATTGGACTAAAAAAGATAGGGTGCTATGCTTGAACGGCATAGCAAATAGTTTTAATTGTTGGAAAAGAAACACCTCTTCTTTTCTCTTCACTACTTCACTACCGGAAGGTCTCCGTGCTTTTTTATGTAAGGCAACAAGCCGCCCTCGTTAAGGATCAAGAGCATCACATCAGGCATCGGAGAGGTCTTTATTTCAGTCCCCTGTGTCAGGTTCTTTATCACTCCTTTCTCCATTCTCAGCTCAAGCTCATCGCCTTCATTTATCTTGTCTGTGTCGCATTCCAAAGCAGGCAGTCCTAGGTTTATCGCATTCCTATAGAATATCCTTGCGAAGGACTTTGCAAGGATTGTACTCACCCCCGAAATCTTGATTATTTGCGCAGCATGCTCTCTGCTCGAACCGAGACCGAAGTTTTTTCCAGCTGCAATAACGTCACCCTCCTTTACCCTTCCAGCAAATTCTGATCTTGCATCCTCCAGCACGTGCTTTGCAAGCTCTGGCAAATTCTCTCTAAGATGGAAGTATCTACCAGGTGCTATGAGATCAGTGCTTATGTTGTCTCCAAACTTCCAGGCTTTTCCCCTCATCATACCACCTCCCTAGGATCAGAAATTTCTCCTTTGAGAACACTCGCCACTGCTGTCGCAGGGGAAGAGAGATAGATGAATGCTTCAGGATTTCCCATCCTTCCCTTGAAGTTCCTGTTCTGGGTTGAAAGGCATGCCTCACCATCACCCAAAATGCCCTCATGAGTTCCCATGCAAGGGCCACATCCAGGACCGAGGACCGAAGCCCCAGCCCTGACGAATGTTTCTAACAGTCCCTCCTTTAATGCATCCAGATATATCTGGCGAGACGCAGGAACGACAACAAATCTGGTATCGGGATGCCTCTTTTTGCCCTTTAGAATCGAGGCTGCTAGCCTCAGATCTTCCAATCGACCATTTGTGCAGGTTCCCAAGTACACCTGTTGAATCTTAGTACCTTCCATTTCCTCAATCGGCTTCACATTGTCCACCTGATGAGGCGCAGCGATGATGGGCTCTAGGTCGGACGCATCAAATTCAAATGATTTTTCATACTCAGCATCCTCATCAGCCTTAATCTGTCTAAACTTCTCGGGCCTCTCCTGCTCCTTTAGAAACTCTTTCACCTTCTCATCAGGTCTAATCACGCCCGTCTTGGCTCCGGCCTCAACAGCCATGTTCGTGAGAGTCAGCCTGCTGGACAGTGTCATGTTCTTTATGGTGTCTCCGCAAAACTCCAAAGATTTGTAGGTAGCTCCGTCTGCGCCTATCTTACCAATTATGTGAAGTATCAGGTCTTTCGAGTAAACTCCTTTTGGAAAACTCCCATTTGTTTCTATCTTGAAGGTTGGTGGTACTCTGAGCCACGTTTTCCCGAGGGCCATGGCAACGCCAACATCGGTAGAACCCATACCGGTACCAAACGCACCTAGCGCCCCAACGGTGCAGGAATGAGAATCTGCCCCTATGTACACCTCTCCGGGAGAGATATGGGACTCTACAACCCTCTGGTGGCATACCCCCTCACCAACTTCAGACAGGTTTGAGCCGGTTTTCTTTGCAAACTTCCTCAGGAACATGTGAGCGTTCGAGGTTTGTCTGGTCGGACTTGGAGCTGCATGGTCTATGAAGAAAATTGTCCTGCTTGGATTGGCAGGACCTTCCTTAAGCTTTATCAACTGCTTTATCGCCAGCGGACCCGTGCCCTCAGGAGCCATGGTGACGTCGACTCTTGCTATGACGTGCTCTCCGGCCTTTACCTCCTTCTTGCCTGATGCTCCCGCCAACAGCTTTTCGACCAAAGTCATGCCCATTTTGTTTACCTACCATACTTTTGCTTGAAAATCTCTTTTGGCAAAAATTCTTTCTCCAACTCTTTCATTTCAGGAAGACCGACGAGTGCCTTGAATTCATCAAACTTGCAAACCAGGTCGTATCTCCCCGGAGCTATCTCTTTCTTGATGACGTCAAGGTAGTTCTGAAGACCTTTTACAGCGGCAAAGATCGTCCCAACCGGAACCGAAACTCTCGCCACCCCGAGTTCTCTGAGCTCTTTATAGGTCATAAGTGGAGTCTTTCCTCCTTTGATTGAGTCGAAGAGATTGATTGAAATTGGCGCACCGACTTCCTCTGCGATCCTGGTGATCTGTTCTTTGGTCTGAGGAGCTTCCACAAATATAAGATCTGCACCCGCATCTGCGTAGGCCTTCCCTCTTTTTATTGCCTCATCTATTCCATAGATCGCTATCGCGTCCGTTCTCGCATTGATCACGAAATCCTTGTCCTCTCTTGCCTCGCAAGCAGCCTCTACCTTTTTTACCATTTCTTCTTTTGAGATGAGCTGCTTTCCTTCCATGTGTCCGCATCTCTTTGGAAATTCTTGATCCTCTATGTTCAAACCAGCGCATCCCGCCTGCTCAAACTCTCGAACGGCCCTCATCGCGTTTATAGCATTGCCGAATCCGGTATCCGCATCTCCCATCACGGGAATATCCACCGCATTCGCCATGTTTCTTGTGAAGTCCACCATCTCGGTCTGGGTTAGCAAACCGACATCTGGCTTGCCCAGGTAACAAGCGGCCAGTCCAAATCCCGATGCTTGAATTGCTTTGAATCCCGCTTTTTCTATGAGCTTTGCTGACAAAGCATCATAAGCGCCTGGGACGACAAGCGCTTTCTTTTCCATAATCATCTTTTTGAGTAAGGTCGTCTTTTTCATTTTTTTCTCCTTTTTTAGAAACTTGCTAAGAAAGAAGTGTTTGGGGGATAAATAATTTTCGAGTGAAATAGTCTTCTGTCATAACTTAGGTGCGTGAGGCTGGGATAAGCCCTTGGTAAATCTTTTGTAAGGAGCAAAAAGCTAGGAAACAACTCAATTCAAAAAAGATGAAACGGCATAAGCGATATCTGGGGGTATTTCTTTTCTACGAGTGCACCTGTATAAATCCCAATTCATATTGTCTCAACGAAAATATGGTCTACTGTGAGGATCCTGTTGCTATTAGGCATGGAATTCGACTCTGAGAAAAAACCCTTCCGTTTGTTAGGATGATGAAATGATTAAGTTTAAAAGAGGTTAGGTTTTTTACATAAATTATTTTGCTATAAAAAGAGAAAGTCTTTAATGGAAGTAAGGGAAACGAATATGAATCATGGGAAAAAGAAATTTTGGTTAATCATTGTGATTGTTGTGGTTCTTATTATACCTGGAATATTTGCATACATATTTTATGGTAAATTTTATGAAGAAGAAAAGCTCTATACAAAAAAGCTTGAGAATGGCCTTGAGGTTATTGTCTACGAAAAGCACGATGGCCCAATTGCTACGCTATTAATGGTAGTTAGGGCAGGTGCACAGATAGAAAATTCCGGACTAGATGGATTAGCCCATTTGCATGAACATGTCTTTGTTTATGGTCTCAGGGATAATTCAACAATTCCCGAAGACCTTCGAAAAAAGGTAGAAAATGTGCCCTTTAACTATTATGGAATGACATCTTATGCATATTCAATTTACACCTTCACTCCATTTCTTACGGAGGATACCGAGAAGGCAATGATACTCCTGAGTGATGGTTTTCTTAACCCCTGGATGGGCAAATCGGACCAGGAACTCCAGAGCGTACTCAGCGAAGAAAAGACAAGTGTTCTTGCTGAATACGACAGAAATCAATCGGAGCCTTACTTTGCAATGCAAAAGGCTAAAATTAGAAATCTATGGACTGCTTATCCCTCCATCATGGATGTGATTGGAGATAGGAAAGAAGTTGCCAGCGCCACTATAGGCGAGCTAAGGTATATTGGAGATAAATTTTATATCCCCAATAATTGTGCCCTTATCGTTGCAGGTGATGTGAATCATGAAGAAATTTTTGAGCTTGCAGAGAAATATTTTTGGAGCTGGGAGCCTGGCAAAGATCCTTTCTCAGATTATCCTTATAAGAATCCTCCACTTAACCGTAGCGCTATAAAAGTCGTCCAGGGTGATGTTTCTCAGATTAGAATTACAATATCATTTATTGGTCCAGGCTGCTGCGAAGAGAGAGAGGATACTTATCCCATGGACATTCTCCTTAACATACTCAATAATCCCTCTTCTAGATTCCAAAAAAAAATGGTTGATTCAGGGCTTTTCACTTCATGCCACGTGAGTTACCTTACCCTGAGTAGGGACAGTTCCATTGATTTTGTAGGAGATACAACCCCCAAAAAATTTAGACAGGCACACGAAGCTCTTTTAGAAGAGATAGAGAGCTTGGGGGAGAAGGGTTATTTCACTCGAGAAGAACTTAAAAATGGGAAACTCTGCATCACAAACCAGGAGGTATGGGAAGGGGAGCGGTCAAATGAATATGCCCATACACTCGCATTCTGGTGGAGCTCTTGCGGGTTGGATTATTACAATAGCTATGAAAAGAACATAAAAAGCACAAGCTATGAAGATCTGGAGGAATTTATAGATGAATACATTGTTAGAGAACCGCATGTTAGCATTATCCTAATTTCTCCTAAGGACTTAAAAAGTTTGAATCTGAGCAAGGGGGATTCACTATGAAAATAGCACCTCTCCTTATTGTCACAATGATATTTCTCGCAATCATCCCAGGATGCTTGGAAGACAATGAAGAATATACCACCGAGTTTATGGCTAATGGGATGAAAGTGATCTATCGAAGAACATCCGGAGAAACTGCGAGTGCTGCATTATTTTTGAAGGGCGGAGTGAGAAACCTTAATAAATCAAATCAGGGGATAGAATACTTCCTTTTCAACCTTGCCATTAGGGGAAGTGAAAAGTACAACAAGGATGAACTGAGTGCTGAACTTTCTAAAATGGGAAGTCGACTAGGTGTGGATGTAGACAAGGATCGCATGACAATTTATCTCGCCTGCCCTTCGAAGTACTTTTCGGAAACATGGGATATTTTTGTAGATGTTCTTCTGAATCCGAAGCTTGATGAGAATGAGTGTGAAATCGTCAGAGAACAACTAATATCACAGGCAAAATTCAAGAGAGATCACCCTGATAGCAGAATCTGGAAGGTTGCAGGTGTGCAGTTTTTCGGGAGCCATCCCTACTCTCTTGAACCAAGAGGAACCGTTGAATGTATCAACAGGATAAAACTCAGAGATCTTAAGGAATGTCATAGCCAGAATATGGCAACGTCAAACCTTCTGTTGGTCATAGTTGCTACCGAACCAGAGAGGAAGATCAGACAGATGGTTGAAAATGCGTTTGGTGATCTGCCTGAGGGAAATTACAAGGAGGGGTCACTTCCAGAGATACCTAATATTTTAGGTCTTAACGTCGAGCAAAGAAAGACTGCAACAAACTATGTTGTTGGCTATTGGAAAGGTCCAGATCCATGGAGTGAAAAATACTACAAAACTCAGGTAACAGCACAAGTACTTAACTATTATCTATCTTATCTCCTGAGAGAAGAAATTCCCCTTGCTTATGAAGTGTCCGCAGCACTTCAAAATAAGGCTGAAGGGTATGGCTACCTTTACATTACAACAATCGAGCCAGAGCTTGCCGTTCAGCTTATGTTTGCTAGTGTTTCGCAACTTGCGTTAATCTCTTTTTATTACCCCGATGCAATGCAAGACCTTATTGATTCGGTTGTTTATACTATGGAAACAAGTTATTATTCTTCAAAGGAGAGTGTACTTTACCAGGCTTTCAATCTTGGCTGGTTCGAACTTCTAGGAGGGGGTTGGGAGAATGAGGAGAACTACATCAACTATCTTAAAAGCGTTGATGCAAAGGATGTTGGTTCTTCTCTTTCTAGATGGGTTAAAAATGTGAGTTTTGGCATGCTAGGTCCAGCTAGAGTTGATGAAGAATATTTCCTTGGGCTAAATCCAGAGCTCGCTCAAAAAAAGATTTCACAAGTTATAAGCAAAAAACAAGTTCGATAGCTCTCCAATCTCATCAGGAAAAAGTCCTCTAGGCTTCTTTCTCTCATAGCGGAAAGTTCTTTATTACCCCCAAAGTCCTAAATATTTGAGAATGAGATACAATAAGTCGCTCTCGCAAATATTTGCAGTGCTTGGCTGCATAATTGGCTGTGTTCTGGGGTTGGATATAACCTGAACTTATAGGTTATTTGCATTTTTTCATCAACCTATTTATTATTTCGTCGTAGGTCTCTCTTTTTGTAATCCGTAATTTTTTCAACTTTTCTAAGGTTTTTCTTTCAATTTGTATGGTTGTCCTCTGTTCCATACATAACATAGGTATAGAGAACTATAAATGTTTTTCGGCTTTCATCCCCCAGCTTTTGCAAGGGGACTTCCCGCCGATAGAGTTAAATATTCTTTTAGAGCCCGCTTGGTAGAATGCCAGATTCCATTGATTTTTACGGCATCGAGATATCCCTGCCTCGCTCTTAAACTGAGGTATTCTTGAGAATAGGGGGAATCTTTTGAAAGTTCTGCCAAAGAGATTAGTTCGTCGACACCTCCAAATATCGACAGGTATAGAGTCAGTGATTCATCCACAGCTTTAGCAATGAAATTTGCAAAAGGTTTTAGGTTGCCAGCATCAGCCGCTTTGAGACAATCGTAGTATTTTTTTCTATCTTCTTCTTTTAGGACAATGGGGGGATAACCCTTTTTCAGTAGGTATAAATTAGTTAAAAGTCTTGCCACTCTGCCGTTTCCATCTATGAACGGGTGAATTTCGACCAATCTGTGATGGAAAAACGAGGCTATTTCGACTGGATTTTGTCCTTTTTTACTCATATCCTTGATTAACGCACTCATAAGCGAAGGTATCTTTGAAAAGTCAGGAGGAGTTTTTCGTGCACCCATTGCCCTTACATTCTGGGTACGATATTTCCTCCCATCGGTCAGTATTCCTTGAGTTACAGTCTCGTGAATCTGCGGGATAGTTTCTTGCCTTATTTCTGTTTTTCCTTTTGCCAATTCTTCCATTAAATCAAAGGCTTTGGCGTTATTAATTGCTTCCAGATGCTCTTTGAGTGATTTACCGCCAACAGTTGTTCCTTCTTCAAGAATAACTTTGGTTTCTTGGAGAGTCAGGGTATTGCCTTCTATGGCATTTGAATGGTAGGTGTGCAACAATCGGATCTCATCTCTGAGTCTTTTTACAGCATCGGTTGGCAAAGGTCTTTTAGAGTCTAACCTTGTCTTCTTTTTAGCAATCCTTTCAAACAAGCTCTTTTGAATCAAGGAATCATCGTTTGACATTGTTCTCGCGCTCCAATATGGAAAAGTAGATATATATCGGTATCGGTTTATTTTATTACTATACGATATCACCCAAAAACTTCGGAGGTGCTGAACGGAGTCACGAGGTTTTCAATCAAAGCCAATCGGGAATAGTTCGACAAGAGGAGCTTTCAAACTGAACTCTTATAGAAGTGAATTCGTGCTTCCCTAATTACTTCATGACAAACAGCTACTTTTCAAAGTATTGGAGCTCCAGCTCACGCAGGCAGGCAGCAATAGCAAAGATAGTGAAGGCACCCAACAGAAGCCCGGTTGTTAACCTGGAGAAGTTGACGCTTTCCCAAAGACCCAAATAAGTCTGTCCTACACCATCGATGGAAACAGGAAGGATGCATATCATGGCTAACAAAAGGGCGAATTTCAAGTTGATCTTGAATTTCTTAAAGAGTGCCAACAACAAACCCGCGGCATAGCCAATGCGTATTCCCGTGCATCTCGCGCAGTAGGGAAGCTGATTTCCGTTCAGAGAAAAAGAACGTGTGGGTATCTGATGACAGAAAAAATCTCCCTGTTCATAAACCCAACGCCAGGGTTGAGCAAGCTCTTGGAATTCCTTATTATCAAGTGCAGTCAGATCTGGCAGGGAATTTGGAGGTATAGCTAAAGGAGCTAAAAAAATTAGAACTGCGTTAACAATAAGAAACACAGCGAGCCCAATTAGAATAGAGGTGACTAGGTAATGCAAGGCGGGTTCTATCTTAGCCGTTCCAAACTGGTTCGCCCATTGAACTTCCGCAAATTCGTCTTTCATAGCTATTATGAAGAGCATCGCAATTGGTGCTAAAGCGAAACTTATTCCATTTAAGCCGCCCGAAGCCATCGAAAAAAAGGTGAGAATAAGAGTGGAGCGATAAGCCATCTTTTTGTAAAGCAAGAATGCTGCAACAATAGCGGGGAGCGTTAAAAGTATAGAAAGCACTAGTTTATAAAGTTGGAAATTAACAAACCCGAGAATGTTTTCCCGCAGACCAATAGTATTTCCTTTGCCCAAGTCAACGACTCCCTCTCCTCGGGGTACTCTTATTTGTTCAAGTTCTTTTTCACCAACCGCTTGGGACGAAGGACCCGCCCACACTTCCATCCTAGTCGTTTGATATCCGCCTTTGCTTACGGTCAGATTATAGGTTCCAATTGGTCCTTTAATGATGAAGTTCCCGTTTGGACCTGTCTGCGCTGAAGCGTTCCCCATCCTGATTTGAGCCCCTTTGATGGGCTTTTCGGTGCTGGCATCGATAACCTTGCCTGAGAGTTCTCCCTCTCCTTGGAGTAGGCTATCAGTCAAACGCACGTAGGAGAATATACCTAAAAAGGACCAGAGGACTATGCCGATCAAGCAACATATAGGGAGTACAGTACTCCAGGCAATTTTCTTTCTCATCCTTATCTACTTCCATTTTCAGGGATTTAGTAGAAAAATAGAATTGGGGGATAAATAACTTTTGAGTCTGGCCCCATAATTGGGCAATTATCCAGTTTATTGGTTCAGAATTCTGTAGGTGCCTTTTGCCATAGAGAAATAAGCTCATCCAGCTCTTCTTCAGTGCTACTCAGGAGAAGATCAATTTGCCTCATGACTTTCTGGTCTATTTTGTCAGCCCCAAGCAGGTCATATATTTGTTTCAGTCTTTCCACTATGTTTCCACACCCTGCCCCAAATTTTGAGTGGATGTCCGCCTCTTCGGCTCCAATTTTGCTTAGGTACTCAGCACATTTATCATTCGTGAATTGAAGCCACTTGAAAGTCAGTATTTGAGGGAGTACGTAAGTCTCTCTCAAAGCTTCAATTTCCCTTTGGCTGCATTTTTCCCAGTTCATCCAGGCGTCATCAATTTCGTTTCGGTACGCATACAGAGCATCTCTAATCCCAAGAGAATTTCAACGTCTATTATTCCACGAGAGGCAAGACTCCCTCTCAGGTCCCCCAAATAGTATGAAGTTTCCTCTATGCGTTGTCTGTTCCTTTCCTGAGCGCATTTAAGCCTTTTATCCAATTCAATGGGCTCACCCACCTTTTGATAGGTCCAAACAAGTCCCTTTTTGTACTGAATCCTGTTTAGAGCATTCCTAAAATCTGGAATGGAAACGGGGATGTATGACGAGTTAGCTTGGCCAGGAAATAGAGTAGAAATAGGATCGTTATACCAGACTATGTCCTTGTTTTCGTCGTAACCTACAAGGACAATCATGTGTGAACCTGCCTCCCCTGTGCTAACCCCTAGCTCTTCTGAATAATAGGGTAAGGAGAGGGGATCAATGTTGGTGAGAACTGGCGTATCCTTCTCGATACATTTTTTGACTCGGTTCCAGTATTCATTCCATTCTGTTTCATC
>DUKC01000137.1 GCA_013329495.1 Thermoplasmata archaeon | reverse complement strand
GTGGGCTTTCTTGCGGCGTTTGGGTAAAAACGTCAGACCAAACCCAAAATTAACTTTTCGATTGTTTTTGTTTGGCCAGCGATGCCTTCACCAAGCCGTAAAAAAGTGGAGAAGGCTTGTTGGGTCTCGATTTGTACTCAGGATGAAATTGAGATGCAACAAAATAGGAATTCGTCGGCAGCTCAGCAATCTCCATTCTTCTTTTGTCTGGAGTGTAAGCACTAAACTTTAGGCCGCCCTGCTCAATCTCCTCAACATAAGCTGGGTTTACTTCGTATCTGTGCCTGTGTCTTTCTTCAACAAAATTCTTGCCGTATAGCTCGTGCGCGATTGTCCCTCCTTCAATCCTAATTGGGTATGAACCTTTTCGCATGGTGCCTCCTAAGTCTTTTATCCTCCTCTGTTCGGGCATCAGGTAAATTACAGGGTGAGGCGTCTTTTCGTATATTTCGGTTGAGCACGCCTCTTTTAGGCCGAGCACGTTTCTTGCAAACTCGACCACAGCTAATTGAAAGCCATAACAAATGCCTAAAAATGGGATGTCTCGTTCCCTAGCCTCTCTTATTGCTACCATTTTTCCCTCACTTCCCCTCGGACCAAAACCACCGGGCACAAGCATCCCGTCAATCTCTTCAAGAAGTCCCCTCTTTTCTATCAAATCTTCTGCTTCTATCCACTTGAGTTTGACTTCGGTAGAGAGTTTAGCACCGGCATGTCTAAACGCCTCTCTGATAGACAGATACGCATCCTGAAGAGCAGTATACTTTCCTACGATGCCTATAACGACTTTTTTCCTTGGATGCAGCACAGAATTGACAAATCTTTTCCATTCTGATAGTTTTGATTTCCTTTCAGTCAAGCCCATCTTCTTAATCAACAGATTCATAAAATCCTGTTTTTCTAAGACAAGAGGCATCTGATAAATCGATTTTACGTCTGGTGCTGAAATTACTGCCTCGGATGGAACATTGCAGAACAAAGAGATCTTTTCTTTAATCCCTTTCTTCATAGCTTCCCTGCCTCTTCCAACAATAAAGTCTGGATCGATTCCAATCTCTCTGACCTCTTTCACAGAGTGCTGGGTCGGTTTTGTCTTTTGTTCACCAACTGCTTCTGTAGTCGGTAGCAGAGTCACGTGGACAAAAAGCAGATCTTCTTTCAATCCTAACTTGAGCTGTCTGAGAGCTTCAAGAAACGGCATCGATTCTATATCTCCTACAGTTCCTCCAACTTCTATTATGCAGATGTCGGCCTCGCTTTTTTTAGCGACCGCTCCTATCCATCGCTTGATTTCATCGGTGACGTGTGGTATTATCTGAACAGTTTTTCCCAGATAGTCCCCGCGCCTCTCTTTTTTGATAACTCTCTCGTATATTTTGCCAGTGGTTATGTTGTTGGCACCGGTCAGACTTATATCCAAAAATCTCTCGTAGTTTCCCAGATCTAGATCCACCTCCCGTCCATCTTCCAAAATAAATACCTCTCCGTGTTCATACGGGTTTATGGTGCCCGCATCCCAGTTGAGATAGGGGTCTATTTTTATTGCGGTTACTTTGTATCCGCGAGCCTCAAGCAGAAAACCTATAGAAGAAGCGACAATTCCCTTCCCTAAACCGGAAATAACACCGCCGGTGACAACAATATATTTCATATAAATAAAAAAAGATGTTTATTTAAAGTCTTTGCATGCCCATTTAAAAAGAACTCTCTCAGCCGTTGACGAGTTCTTTTTTTTACTTGTTGGTCAACTCTCTTTTGCGAGCCAAAGTCCGTTAAAACTTGTAATCTGTCAAGAATCTCAATGTGTATTTACGACGAAAGACGATTCGAGATACGATACTTTTATAATATCTGGCTATACTCTATTCAAAGAGTGAGAAAGGATGAAAAACTCGGGTTTGAAAAAAGAGCTAAACTATGATCCTCACTGGTACCGAAGAATTTGGCATACATTTGGAGCTGCCTTCTTGGCATATTACCTAATGCCCGATATTTATTGGATACATCTAGCGCTGTACTCGATTGGTGCAGTCCTTCTCACCATAATCCTAGTACTCGAAGTTTTGAGAGTAAAAGGCAAGGTAGGCTCCTCTCTCTTTTTTGGCTTGAAGCTCAGGGAGCGCCACAGGGTATGCAGTTACGTTTTATGGAGCGTAGGACTTTTGATTTTGTTATTTTTGTTCCCGGAGCCCATTGCCATACCCTGCTTGTTGTGCGTAAGCTTTGCTGATCCCACCATAGGTGAACTACGCTTTAAATATGGATTAAAACCCGCAAAGCTAATAGGATTTTTGCTTTGCTTCAGCTTCTTTGCGATTGCATGGTCAGAGGCCCCATTGTGGGCAGCAATAACCATCCCTCTGGTTGGGGCTACAGTAGCAATTGGAATGGAAGGTAGAAAACAATGGTGGTTGGACGACGATCTGTTCATGCAGGTCGTACCTGCTTGCTGCGTCTTGCTTATTTGCTTTGTGGCTGAGCAGTTTGGTGTTGACATCCTGCCCGGACCATTAATTCCTGAGTTACCTCCTCCCGCTTGGTTGGTTGGGTGATAAAAATGAAAGTCGATGGAAATAACGAATATATCAAGAGAACAGACAAAAAAATCATCAGGGTTGAAAAAGGGTTTGCCCCCTTTCTGATAATTGTACCCCTGGTGCTGGGCAGTTGGTTTATTTATTCCTGGTGGATATACGGCTTTACCCAGGGAATCTCAGACTTCAACACTGAACTTTTGCTTGGTTTGATCATATTGATAGGCAACATTTCATTCGATATCCCTTTCATCAGATCCTTGAGAAAAGAAGAGAGAAAAGCGGAGGGAAAAGAGAAATAATCTGCAAATCTGAAAAACATTTCTAAAAATTCCGGGTATAAAAGCTTTTATTAGAGAGACATATAATCATTGTAAAATGGTAAAGCTTTTTAGAAAGAGATATATTGCATTTAGAATCATCCGGAAAAACGGGCAAATCACCAAAGAAGATTTTATTCACTTGGTGAGAAACGCCTTCTTGAAAGAAGGAAAAGGCTTTTATCGGGAAGCTCGGCCATGGATGATACGATTTGAGGGAACTAAAGGAATTTTGAGGTGCGACCACAAAACGAAAGATAAGGCGATTGAGTTGCTCAATCGGATGAAGTTCTGCAATCACGACAGAGCAGACTCATCATTAAAGGTTGAAACTGTAGGAACTTCAGGCACAATAAAGGGGTGTATTGAGAATTTTTATTCGAGAATGTGAACCACTCCCACTTTTGCAGGGAGACTTCCCGCCGATAGAGTTAAAAACCATTATCTTTAAATAACTCCTTTTCTTTAATCACCACTAACCAGAAAATGAAGAGACCTCACGAAATTAAGGCATACTGTCCATACTGCAAGAAGCATACTCTGCAGGTAATCGAGAGAGTAAAGAAGAGAAAGGCGAGCGAATTAAAGGCAGGACAAAGAAGATTTAGAAGGGTCATGGCTGGCTACCGAGGCTTTCCGAGACCAAAACCTCAAGGCAGAGAAAAGGCTACAAAGAGGGTTTATTTGTTGTTCAGATGCAAAGAGTGCAACAAGGCAATTCAGCCTCCTTCCATCAGGGCCAAACGGTTTTTATTTAAGGGAGAAACAGGATGAAGCCGAGAAGCAAATTTTTGAAAGTAAGATGCAAAGATTGTGGAAATGAGCAAATTATATTCAACAAGGCGTCCTCCACCATAAAGTGTCAGGCGTGCTCCGCAGTGCTTGCTGAGCCCACGGGAGGGAAAGTTCGTGTCAAGGCCGAAATTGTAAAGGAAATGGAGTGACCCTGGATCAAAGAAAATTCG
>DUKC01000161.1 GCA_013329495.1 Thermoplasmata archaeon | reverse complement strand
ACATTTTACTAAAAATTATTCAACTTCCAATATTTGCCGGACAGCCTCAGGACCCTGTAAAAAGAGAGGAAAGGTATGTGCTGCCGGCAAAAAAGATAATCACGACCCGCAATCCTCACTCTTATATCTCAAATTCTTTTGGCCAAGGAGTTTTCATGCCTTCCTCACAAATCTTGGCGATATAGGTAAGCAGAAAGGTTTTTGTAATTGAATGTATGGAGTAGAAAGCACTTTTGGGAACCTTAATGGAGTCATCATCAATTGTAATGAGTTTCAATGAACGAAATATCCTGATAAGACTACCGAGAGTCTCTTCAACCGTACATCCAAAATGATTTGAGAAATCTTCTTTTCTAAAACCAAGCTCATAAAGTCGCATATTGAACCATTTTACCATCGATTCTTTCTTAGATGATTCGTGCCCAAAAGCAATCGGAAGAACTCCCTTATTCAGCGTGTTGATGTACTCATCCACCGCAAAAGTATTGGAATAAACCCCGAGAACTGTATCGCTCATCGCCCCAGCACCTATTCCAATATACTCTTCTCTTTCAACCGACCCATACTTTTCTACTCCTTTCCTCGAGAAACTCCAGACTGATGCTGGCTCATAATTATGAGATGTCAAAAAAGTGATGATTTCATCATACATTGTTTTCTCCTCCTTTGCGGGAGGAAGCTTTGTCTTACCCGCTTTTACGTCTTTTGCCATCCTGACATAAGGAAAAAGGAGCAAAGGGTAAATAGTAACTTGAGGGACTTCGAGATTAGCAAGAGTTTCGAGGTCTCTCTTCAAGTGGGTGAAGGTTTGGCCGGGTAAAGCAAACATCATGTCAACATTTATTGTGTCAAAACCCTTATTTAATGCTCTCTTTACTGCGTCAAAGGCGGTTTTTCCTTCATGGCTGAGCCTCCCTATATTTTTGAGTACATCATCGTCAAAGGACTGCACCCCAATGCTCAATTTCTTGATATCAGAATCTAAAAGCGCTTCTAACGATTCACCCGAAAGATCGTCGGGGTTTGCTTCTACACATATCTCGTTAACATCAAAGCACTGTTTGAGGTATTCAACAGCCTCAACTAGTTCTCTGACTCTTATGGTTGGGGTGCCACCGCCGATGTAAAGAGAGCTAATTTTAGTGCTATCGAGCCTCTCTTTATAGATATCAATCTCTTTCTTGATTGCATCTATGTATGGTTTCTTTAGCTCTTCTCTAAAGGGATAACGATTGTACGGACAGTAAGGGCAAGGTACCTTACAAAAAGGGATGTGGAGATAGATGCCAATTTTGTTACGCACCGGCAGTATAGGCTCTCTCATTGGAGAAAATTTGCTTCCCTTTAGCATTCTTTGGGTTACTATTTTCAAAACGTTTTCTTTCATTTTTTCATCTCTATTAATCCTTTTGTCTGTTAAATCTCATATCTGAAACCGATTGCATGGGACTTGTTCGTACAAGCAGTGCTTTGCAAACACCCCCGATTTAGGTTTATATCCAAATTCAAGTCTACCCCCCCATCAGAGAATATGAAATGTTGATTTAAAAGATTTCGGATAAATGGGGAAATTAAGCGAATTTGATATAAAGGAGGAAAAAAATGCCTTAAAACTTGGTTTAACCCTCAATTTCTTATCTGATGCTGGTGGGGACGATGGTTTTCTACAGTTCATAGGGCTTTCCTTTGGTTGGTTCGACAATCCTGCTTTTTGAAAAAATCTCCTTAAATAGTTGAGGATAGTTTGTGTGGACAGGAAAGAGTGTGTTGGGGTTCGCTTTCTCAACCAACTTTTTTATTTCTTCTCTGTCTGCGTGACCGGAGACATGGATTTGGTAGTATTTGTCAATTCCAAGCAAACCCAGCCAGTGGAGCAGCTTGTCAAAAGAGATCGCCATCTCTTCGTTGAATGGTTCGGATTTGCTGAGAATGTAAGAACATCTGAAAGGTTTTTCATATCTCAGTTCCATAAACCTTGCAGTTGCATTGGAAGTGCATAGCAGAAAGCCTTCCGCATTTTTCCTTATTTCTTCTCTGCCTTCGGGACCCCAGTAGACCTCCCCGCTCATTTCAAAAAATTCTTGCTGCCACTGATCCCTGCCTTTCTTTCCTGTTTCTTTGTCTTCGCTGTCTGTGGGAGACTTGAGGCGCTTGCCCAACTTCCTTCTCTCCATCAGGACAGAAGAGTTGCCTCTGTTGGGAAGACCCGAAACCAGCCCGCTCTTCTCAAGCTCATACGTCAAGTAAGCCTGCCTTGGATCTAGGACCAACTTCCTCCCTGTTTTGCGAGCGACCTCACTCACCGTTCTTATCCTGTCAACGTCTGCTGCGGATGTCTCGACCACCACCAAGCCTTCTAGCTCTTCTGCGACTCTCTGCATCTGCTCTTTCACGTCTGCTTCACTTCTGCAATGAACCGGGAAACGCTCAGGGACCTTAACACCACCTCGATTCTGAAGTCTCTCTTCAAATTCTCTTAGAAATTCATCTTCCTCCCCAGGGCTTATGTTTGTCCCTTCGCACAGTAAGACGTCAATATCTTCCTTTTCAAGTGCAGCCAAAAAGTCTTCTGTTAACTTTCCCATACGCCCATGAAACCTAAAATCGCCAGTGTAGGAAATGGTCTTGTTGCCCGCTTGGATTATGAAGCCGTAAGCAGCAGGTATTGAGTGGTCCACGTGTATTGGTTTGAAAGAAAGATTTCCCGTCTCTTTTTCGTCTCCTGTTGAGAAGGTTTCGAAACTCAAATGATCGAGTTTTGTGTCCCAATAGTTTCTGTAGGTTCTACTCCTTATGTCTATGATTTCTTTTGTGCCTTTGCCCAAAAATATGTTTACCCCTTTGTTCAAGAATGAAAGATATCCATAATGATCCAGATGCGGATGGGTGATCAAAACGGCATCGACGGGAGGCTTTTCGCTACTATTTCTGTACAATCCTCTGAGACTTGGAATGGCACCAATGTTTAGCAGATCAGGTATGTAAAATGGTTTCAACAGGGGAAAATCAAAGAAGTTTCTCTCGAGGTTAAAGCTCTTTCCAAAATCCAAAAATACCTTTGTTTCACTCTCTTCAAGCAGTATTTTGTTCCCGCCTATTTCCCCTATGCCACCATAAAAAGACAGTTTTGTCATGCTATAGAAAAAAAGGGTTAGA
>DUKC01000001.1 GCA_013329495.1 Thermoplasmata archaeon | reverse complement strand
TTTTCCCTTGAACCTGAGCCTGCCATCTCTGCCCTTAACGCTCCACTCCAGATCGCCCCCACCCCGCCCATGTGGGATGCAATTCATAACAAGAAGAAAAACTCTGAATCCCATGAATCTATAACATCTTGTATAAATTATCTAACGATAAAAAAAGTTTCTGAAATTGAACAGTAAAATTTATAACTTTTTAGGTATTTCTTTTCTCATGCCTAAAAGAGAAGAGTATCCTGAATTAACTTGGAGGGCTGTTATTATTGGTTATGCAGTCGGATCGATTATATGCATGTCTGTGGTTTGCATGGGATTGAGAGCTGGGACAACCATCGTTGGCTCGATCCCTGCCGCAATAATCGGCATGGGATTATACATGGCCATACTAAAACGTTCGAGAATACAGGAGGTCAACATCGTTCAAACAGCAGGTTCTGCAGTGTCGGGAGTCGCTGCGGGTATAGCATTTACGGTTCCCGCGCTATACATTCTGGGTATACCGCTCATCATGTGGAAGCTTGTGGTTGTCAGCGCCCTCGGAGGAGTTTGCGGCGTTGCCTTTATCATACCCCTGCGAAGACAGCTTATTGAGGTGGATGCGCTGTCTTTTCCGACGGGCATGGCATGCGCCACAATCCTGAAAACCCCGGGGACGGCAATAAAGAAATGCTACGTGATGATTGCCAGTGCTTTGATAGGGGTGGGCATAACCTTGCTCTGTTTACCAGCAATCGGGGTTTTGCCGGCAGAACTGCCCATTGGCGAGTGGCTGAGCGTGCCCGGTTATTTCTTGTTCGCTCTCTCTGTCAGCACCATGCTCATTGGGGTGGGGCTGATCATAGGTCCTTTTTATGGAACTTTCCAATTCATTTTCGCCATGCTTGGGTATTGGGTGATAATCCCATTTGCTGTAAATAGGGGCATAGTTCCCCCAGATATAGGCCTGGCAAGAAAATACATCGCCAGCCCGCTTGGGGTGGGGGCGATGCTTGGAGCGACGGTAGTTGGTATGATTCTGATGGCGCCTGGCCTCAGACAATCCATAAAAGAGATCATGCACATAGGGAAAAAGCCTTCCAACAACACTGTTTCTGAAGATGTCTCGGGCAAGTGGCTGATAGTATCGGCGATCGTTGTTCTGATAGGCTTCACTGCCATTGCTCTAACCGAGACTTCGCTGCCGAGAGCCATGCTTGCGGGGGTCATTGCGGTGGTCTGGATATTTGCGGGAGGGGCAATAGTCGCGATAGCAACCGGCCTCACCGATACCTCGCCCATCTCTGGCATAGCCCTAATTTCTGCTATTCTGATGGTCGGGTGTTTCACCATTCAAAACGTCTACGCGATAATAATGGTGGCTTGCGGGGTCTGTGTGGCTGTGGGTCAGTCAGCCGACATCATGGAAGATTTGAGGGCAGGTTATCTGGTGGGCACCGAGCCTAGAAAACAAGAGATCTTAAAGTTCTTTGGTCCAGTGCTTGGAGCCATAATTGCAATTCTTGTCCTGGGAGTGCTAGCCGAAACGTATGGTATCGCAACGGGCGCACCGGGAGAGATGTTCCCTGCACCACAGGGAGCTGTCCTAGCGGGAATACTGAACATGATAAAAGGAGGGGAGATCCCTTATATGTCATTTCTTGGTGGTGCGTTGTTAGGGGGATCGATCTCTGTCGCAGGCTTCCCAGGAGTGCTGGCTGGACTGGGGATATATCTGCCGTTGCCCATTCCATTTGCCATAGCAGTAGGAGGATGGACAAAAGGCATTCTGGACAAGAAGGTTGGCAAAGAGAAAGTTGAGGGGTACACGATTCCCATAGCAGCGGGTCTGATCGTGGGAGAGGCCATGACCTATGTTGGCTACGGAATCATAGTAACGGTAGGAGCGATGGCGTAAAAATGAAAAAAATTCAGGTGATACTATGGGTGATGTTTGGAGTGCTTCTAATAGCGACCTCATTTGCATCGGTGGAAACAGTCAAAGGAGTGGAGGAGTGCCTGCCACACCCCGCAAACATACCTCTCACTCTAGCCCTGGGTGCCGCTTTGCTCATAATGGCGTGGCTTTTAAGACGTTATAGGTGAACAGATGGAAAACAAGGAAGAGAATGAGCTGGATAGGATAATAAGGGAGATTGAGGATTTCGAGAAAAAAGTGGCTGTTCCAGAGATAGAGAAGCCGCTGTATGACAACCGATCAAATATGAGTGTTGCAGAATTTAGCAAAATCAATAAACCACTGCGGGTTGGATTGAGACATTTGCACAGGGCGTGGAGTGCCGCTGTCGACGGCTTCCCTAAAGAGGCGAAGAGAGCGCGAGACCTCGGAATGAGCGAGATAAAAGAGGCGAGACTCCTGTTAGACGAGAGTTTGCGATCTAAAAAATAGGGCTCTGATTGAAGGCGCATCCTTGAAGAGTCGCCGTATTGCCTCTGCAATTTTTGTTTTTGACAATAAAAATAAAAAGCATTTAAATATGGGTTCCTTATATCAAAAAAGGAGAACAAGAAGATGGCGAAGATTGGGGATATGGTGTTGGTAGGAGTGCTTGTTGCTGCGCTTTTTCTTTCCATTGGCTGTGTAAAAATTCCCGAGAAAGACGTGGGAGGGCCCAAGAGGGTTAAAAGCCTCGGCGATATAGCAAAAATGATGGAGGTTGCCCGAGGGGAAGAAGTTGACTCCATAGCCTATGTGGTGAGTTATGTGCTGCCTGAACAGTATTATGAGGAATCTTATGGGCAGGGTCCTGTGCCCGAAGATTTTACAGCTCGCATTTTGTGGGAGAAACCCAATAAATTTAGAGTAGATTTGAGGTCGGTATACAACTGGTCGGGTGTCTCATTTTTCAAGAAAATTGGTGAAACGCCAGTAAACTACGCCTCTGTGGGCTCAAACGGAGAAGATATATGGATAATGCAGAATGAAACCGCTAAGGTTGGTCCAATTAGAATACCTCTTAGACCCACGGGAAGACAAGCCGTAAAAGTTGAGTCGTCGCCTTACACTGAGCAGTTGCTTCAATTTGCCCCCTTGCTTGAACCCTATGGATTGCTTGAGCGATTCCTTCCTTTGATAGGTCTGGGGGTGAAAATAGAGTATCAAGGAGAGGCTGATGTGGGGGGCAGGCCAGCTATTAGGTACGAAGTGGGTCTCTCTGAATTCCTGAATCAAAGTCTTATTCCACAAATGCTTGGACAAACCCAGAGTCCTCTGGATGCTCTGGTTCAACCGGAACAACCAGAATCGACAGGGACACTTGGCAACCTGAGCTATGAGGTCTTTTTGGACAGTGAGACGTGGTTCCCCATAAAGTTTAACCTTTACGAAGAAGAGACGCTCATTTCATCGATTGAATGTAAAATCATTGAAATGAATCCACACCGGACTGATGGGAATTTTGAAAAGCACTTCGAGGTACCGGAAGGAGTGAGGGTTAGATCCCAACCGATGAAAACACCGTATGACATGCAAGTCTTTATGCAGACGCTGCTGAGTATGTTTTACGGCATGGCCCCATCGCCCTATATATAGTTAGATAATAGAGGGGTAGATGAAATGCCAACAGAGCTTGAGGTATTGATTGCTTTCGTCTTCAAAGGCAGGGGAAAGGCGGAGCTTACCTCATCAGAAATTTACATGGACCTGTCATTTGAATACGGGTGGTTTCCCCCGGCTCGAGCTAAACAAGCCGTCGAACTGGCAGTAAAAAAAGGTTTGCTCAAGGGGAATGAGGAAAAACTCTCGCCAACCTTTGATTACAAAGCGATCCAGATTCCGTTGGGATTCAAACCTGGAATCGGCATTTTTGAGCAACCAAATGATGTTTTTATTCAACTGGTAAATCGAATCCAGGAGCGCGGAATAAAAAAAGATGCCGCTTTTTCAAGAATCAATGAATTGAAGGAAAGACTCCGAATTGTGCCTGAGGCGGCCGCCTTGCTGTTGGCCCATTCTAAGGGGATCGACATCTCCGACTCTGTCCCAAGAGTTGAGCAGCTAATTAAAGAGAAGAGTTAGGATGAGGGGCACCAGCAAAACTCCCATTGAATGGGATCTTCTCACCCCAAACGCTATCGGGAGAAGCCCAATCGTCGTTCCGGTGAGAAAAACGAGCATTCCTTTTGGCCCGGTGAACAAAAAAACCATTGCTCCAAGAAAGCAAATTGCTCCGATTATCAGCTTTCTGTAGGCTATTTTGCCGATCCTTACAGCAAAAATCTTTCCCAGCCAGCATGTCAAAAAGTAAGAAAAAACTGCGGCAACGAGAACACCTATCAGCAGATAAGCAAGCGAGGGAGGCATGAGTAAAGTGTCCCAAAGCGGGATGATCAAGACTTTATCCAGCGCCAACGCAACGCCGCTTCTCATCTTCAAAAACATAAAGAGCATCGCCAAAACAAAAAAAGAGTTTGCTGTGTTGACTGCGGATATGCTTATCATTGCAGCTCGTTCATCGTTCTCTCTTTGCAAAGCTCGTGCCACAATCGTCCCCGCCGCAGGAGTAGCTCCCGGCAAAATCGATACCAATGTCCCGGACAGAGTTCCGGTTAATATCGATTTTAATGATTTGCCGAAATCGACTTCATACGCGCTCTCAACATGCTGCTCAGGCAACAGAGGCTCGTGTCTCAGAGAATAGAGGAGAGCTGAACTGCCAAACAACCCAGTGAGTGCGGGAAAAAGAAGGGGTGCGGGCAGACCAATAGGAGACTGGACTTGCATATTGAAAATGACAACGCCAAAGATTCCGGAAAGAGAGAAAACGAGCGCTGCAAAACCTATTCCAGATAATCTTGATTGAATAGAATTTTTCCCAAATTTTTCTCTGAAGGGTTCTCCATGCTCCGTACCGATGAGAACGAGGGAAAGAGCGATGAGTACAAACGGCATTATTTCCCACACCAGACCGTATAGATTTCCAGGTTCGCCGATGAGGAAACGAAAAGGAAGAAGCAGAGCAAAACAAAGAAACACGGAGCCCAAGCTGCCTAGAGAAGAGAGCCACACGGCCTCGTGCCCTCTTCCCTTAAGGAGCAGAGAGTGAGAGGGGAGTACGAGCAGAGCTGAGTCCTCGTTGGGTGCCCCCAAAAAAGTTGTTGGGACTATGTTCACAAAAGTGTGTGCCGTTGCGGCTGAAACCAGAAAAACAGCAAATAGCAGCACGGCAAAGTTATCCACCCCGCTCAGTGCTTCGAGAGGGGCCAACACATAGCAAAATATCCCTGAGATAGAAAGCAGAATCAAAGAGAGATTGTTGATGTGCAAACCCACTACTACGCCGGTTCCACAACCCACCAATGCACCGATGCAAGCAACCAGAAGTATGAAGAAAAGGTCAATCAACATCCCACCTTGATAACCGAGCAATCTCCGGAGCGAGCGTCCAAGTAATAGCTAAACTTCTCTTTGTCCCAATAAAAGAAGCCTTCTACCGTTACGCTATCATTCGCAACCACATTAGTTGGAAGAGGAGCCAAAACCTTTAACCTGTGTGTGCCTTCCTTAGTTGTTAGGTAAAAGTAGTGGGGGTGAGGATTTGTTACCGATCCGGTGACTTTGACTTTCATCTGCTCCCACCGGGCGGGACAGGAGGCCAATTCCTGCAAAGAGATTGTTCTGTCAGGATTTCGCTTGACTTCTAAGTCCTTATCGGTCGCAACTAGAAGCTCCCACTCTCCTCTGTAGTTTTGTATTTTTCCCTTTGCAACAATAACGTCTCCTTCGCTAATGCCAGGATCGGCATTCTGCAAAAAGACCATAACAGTGTCTTCCCTGTTTTTTATCTGGAGTAGCTGGCTCCCTGTGTCGGTGATTCTGCTCTCTGTCACCGTTCCTCTCAACCTAACAATTCTATTTTCATAGTTTGCAATGGTGGTTGGATCGCAAGAATTCAATTCGACTGGATTCGATAACCCTGCCACAAAATAGAGGATAAATATTAATCCTGCACTCAGTGGGATCAACAAATATTTTGGCTTCATCTTGCCAAAATAAAAAGTCAGTGCTTATAAAATTTGCGAAGGTATTTTGGCAGCTTCAAAAGGAAGATGGGCGAGGCCAGCAAAAGTCAGATGAACTTGAAGGAATTTACCATATAATCAGCTATCTCTAAGACTTCTTTGTATTGTCTTTGCGTGGAAGTATATGTAATTACATATGCCCTATTGTTCTTGATAGTAAGCACTTGCATCGCCTTAAATTTAACACCTTGATTGCTAAACGAGTATTCAACTTTGTAGGCCGGAGAACCTCCAAGAGTGGTATGAGAAGATTTTAAAAGTTTAAAATCCGGAAGGATTTGCCTCTCAGAGTTTCAATAACCGCTTTCCCGTACTCGTCTGCCTTCATTGACTTTAATAAAGATTCTACTACCAGATTAACATTTATGTGGCCGCCCAGAGGGGTTTTTGGCCCCGCAAACATTACGAGGAATAGGTTTGTGCTTTCTGTCTCTTCTTTGCTCCAATCTTCTGGATACTTAATACTAAATCCCAGATCTCTTGATTGGTAGGTTTTCCATTCCTGCTTTGCTTTAACCTCTAGGGTGAATGAAGAGGATAACAAAGCGATTAGCACAAAAGCGACAAGCCACACCTGCTTCTTCATGTTTTTGTAATGGGTGAAATCAAATAAACACTTTGTGCAAAAAACGTCTCAAATGAAATTTCGAAAATTTTGGGAGGGATTTGTGATCGGAAAGGACTCGTTTTAGCAGAAAAGTGGGGGCACGCTTAGATTAGAAATGTTTTAGTAGTCTCTTAACTCTTATATGAGATATGAAGAGGAATAAGATACTCTTTGTTGTTCTTATAATTTTCTTAACTCTAGAACCTGTGGGTTGTGTCTCTCTAGATCGGTCGGTCCCATCGCCAAAAGAGGTTCTTGGATACGAGGTGGGCGAAAAGTATTGCCTAACTTATTGGCAACAGGAGCTAGACTACTTTGAGGTTCTAGCTGAGACATCTCCGAGAGCGGAGGTTATACAATGGGGGAGCTCAACAAATGGCAAGCCTATGATCCTAGTGATTGTATCTAGTCAAAAAAATCTGAAGAGACTAGATGAGTACAAAGCAATAGTTAACAAATTATCGGATTCTAGAGAATTGAGTGAAAGCGAGGCCAGGGTATTGTCTGAAGAAGGCAAGCCCATAGTGTTTCTGAATTGTGATATCCATTCAGACGAGTACGAAGACAGCGAATCAGCAATGGAGTTCGCTTGGAGACTGGCTACCGCAAAGGATGAGAGAACCTCTGAGATACTGGATAATGTTATTCTGATAATCAATCCATCAATAAATCCAGATGGTCACGATTGGTATAGAAGATGGTATGACAGATACAAAAAAACCCAATACGCTGGCACTTCTCCTCCTTACTATCATGAGTACGTAAGTCATGATCTAAACAGGGACTGGCACGAGGGGAACACGAAGGAGATAAGACAGATATGGAGAGTGTTTTTGGAATGGAAGCCGCAGGTCTTCATAGACAACCACATGATGGGGAGCAAAGGATACAGGATGTTTATTTCTCCTGAGTGTGATCCGATAAACCCGAACATCAGCCCTTTGATTCAGTCTCAGAAGTTTTTGTTGGCGGGACACATACTCTCTGTCTTGCAAAGAAATAACTGCAGCGGTGTTCAGATAGAAGAGCAATTTGACCTTTTCTTTCCTGGCTACGGCGATTCGTGGCCGTCTCTTCACAACTCGATTGGATCTACCTGGGAAATAGCCGGGGGAGATGGAGCAGATCCGATTTATATAGAATTTGAGGAGCTTAGCGCAGGAGCAAAAAGTAAAGGCGAACATCAGCTGGACCCGTGGGAGGGGGGTTACTGGACTTTTGAAGATCAGGTAAAGTATAGACTGGTAGCATGGTATGCATTGCTTGAGGCTGTTTCTAAGTTTAAAGAGGACGTCTTGCTCAACTTCTACCTGGCAAACAAAGAGCAAACAGAGAAAGGTTTGAGCGAAGAGCCTTGCGCCTACCTAGTACCAAAAGATCAGAACGATCCCTGCACTTTGGCAAAGATGCTGAATAAGCTGATAGGTCAGGGTGTGGAAGTTAGGGTTAGTGAAGAGAAGTTTGTTTTGGATGGCGCGGTTTACCCGAAAGGAACCTTTGTTGTTCTGATGGCCCAGCCCTATAGAGCTATGGCCAAAACCTTACTAGAAAGACAGGTGTTGGAGATACATTATACCTATGACGTCACAGCGTGGACATACGGCCTAGCAAAAGGAATTGAGGTTATAGAAACGAGTGACAAACGAGTTCAGGAGATAAACCTAAGCAACCCCCTGGAAAAGGTTTTTCCTCCTCCTGGAAAGGTGCTTGGAAACAAAGCGGTCTATTACGCTTTTAATCACACGAATTCGGGTATAAGAGCTGTAAACGAACTTTTAGATCGGAAAAAAAGTGTCTATCTAGTATCGGCGGGCTTTTCATCAAACATCGTCGACTTCGAACCTGGGACTTTTGTGATGGAGGCAGATGAACTCGATTTTGAACGCGTTCAAAGTCTGGCAAATGAGTTTAATCTTACCATTTTTTCGGTGAGTAAAACACTGTCGCTCAACTATAGATTAAACAAACCAAACATAGGTTTGTACTATCCTCACAGGGACGGAATCTTATCCATGGATGAGGGTTGGACCCACTTGGTCTTAGAAGAGTTTGGTTTCGATTTCGAAAGAATAAGTGACGCGAAGATGAACAATTTGGATGAAGAAGATCTAGATGTGATTATAATTCCGAATGAATGGTCTGTCGAAGCCTTAATTGGAGGAGCAGAAGATTATCCATTAGAAAACGGAATAGGAGAAAAGGGTGTTGAAGAATTAGAAAGCTTTGTCAAAGACGGAGGAACTCTTGTCTTGTGGGGAAATACAGGTCAGATAATCACTAACTTTAAGATCAGGCCTAGGATTGGAGTAAGAGATGAAACGGAAGTCAAGGTGTCCGGGACTTTTTTAGATGTCGTTGTAGATGAGCCGGACTTTATAACCTATGGTCTCCCGGACAGGTTTTCAGCATTTTTTGCACAGCCACCGGTATACAGAGTTCGTGACGCATTTGTTTTAGCTGAGTTTGCCAAAAGTGACTTGGTTGCAAGTGGTTGTGCTGAAGGTGTTGATGCCCTGAAAAGCAGGGCTGCGATTATTAAGGCGCCATTGGGAGAGGGCAGTGTTGTAGTATTTTCTTTTTTGCCACAATACAGAGCTTCTGTCGATAACACTTACATCCTTCTCTTTAACTCTCTGTTTTGTTCAAGTGTAGAAAACTGAACGACGGAGTTCTCTCTAAAATCAGGAGGTCTCCGCCTATTTTTTTCATTGAGATGCGCGCCTTTCGATCGATAACTATAAAGAGAGAAAAGAGACGACTATAGAAGAGACTTCGAATTTCAAAGATCGGTTCGTCTGAGATTCCAGATAAAGTTATCAAGAGATTTGCTGCTTTAAACCTCAAAATCCTTTGCTCCATAGGTTAAAATTTCAATGTCGCTTTTCTTGATTAGGACATCGTCCTCGATTCTCACCCCACCCTCTCCTTCAAGATAAACCCCCGGCTCAGCAGTGAACACCATTCCAGGCTTGAGAGGTATGTCTTGGCTGGGGTGCAACCTAAAGCCATCGTGAACTTCTAGGCCAATTGAATGCCCAGTCGAGTGGGTGAATTTGCCTTTAAACTTTGTTGAATTTATGAACCCCTCGGTGGCTTTGTGCACGCTTCCCGTGGTCGCTCCTTCCTTTCTCATCTCCTCGAATGCAACGGTTTGGGCTTGGAGAACAACCTCCCGAAGTTCTTGCTGAAGTTTGTTCGCCTTTCCAAACACCCAGGTCCTGGTGATGTCTGAGTGATATCTTCTGTAAATTGCACCAAAATCAACCAGCACGAGATCGCTCCTGCCAAGCCTTCTTTCTCCGCAGGTGTAGTGGGGTTCAGCGGTGTTTTCTCCAAACGAACTGATCGTCTCGAATGCGGGTCCACTAGCACCCTTCTTTTCCATCAGATAATTGACTTCTGATGCCAATGACTGTTCTTTAATTCCCTCTTTCAGTAGTGAAGGTATTTCCGCGGCCGTATCACTAGCTATCGAGCACGCTTTCCTGAGAGATTCGATTTCTGCCTCATCTTTGATTAGTCTTGCATACAAAACCTCGTTGCTTACTGCCACAAATTCGGCTTTCGGAAGCAAATCCTTTAGTTCGAGCCAATCTTCCCAGAGCAGAGCTGCAGAATTCAGCCCAATCAACCGAGCTTTACCTAAGAGCTGCCGAATCAGAGAGTGGCGCTCGTCCTTGTCTTTAAAAATATGGAGGTTAAACTCCTTTTTGCAGCTTTTTCCGGAGATCTCTTCAAGCAGAGGGATCACCAATTCTCCCTTTCCATTGGGCCACAGGATGGCCAAACTGTCTTCGAAAACACCTCTTTCCAACCCAGTCACCCAAAAAAAGGAGGGATCTAAATAGGGGCTGACTGCATTCTTGAGCAAAATGGCGTCTGGCTTTTTTTCCTTTATTTGCTTAAAAATATGGAGTGCCCTATTCATTTAACACATGCCTCTTGCCTTCTTATCCCTTGCGGCA
>DUKC01000029.1 GCA_013329495.1 Thermoplasmata archaeon | reverse complement strand
AAATACTCAGATCTGTTCGGCAGGATGGGGGTACACTTCCTGGAGCACCTGAACCTTTCGGAGGACTTCGACGTGGTGTTGAGATCTCTGCTCAGAGAATTAGCCTACCTAAAGGAGGAGATAGAGATACTTGAATCGAGGCTTGCTCTGATAGCCACAGACGGCAGGTTTAAGAAAGAGGTTGAACAGTTAATGGGGATAAGAGGGATTGGTTTCTATTCAGCTCTTACTATACTGGCCTGGATAGGAAATGTAAACAGGTTTCCCTCACACAAGAAGCTCTCTTCCTGGGCGGGATTGGTATCAAGTGTCAGAATAACCGGCAACACGGAGATACATGGTCACATAACGAAGGCTGGACCAAAGGAGTTGAGATGGATCTTAGTAGAAGATGCGGAAACTGCAGTTAAATACCCGGGCAAGCTCAGAAGGTTCTATCTTAAAAAGAAGAGGAGACTTGGTCATAAGAAGGCGATTGTGGCCACTGCCCACAAACTGTTGATAATAATATACCACATGCTAAAGGAGGATAAACCCTACGAGGAGAGGGATGATGACCTGGCCTACAGGAAGCTAAGAAGGATGGAACAGAAGGGGAACAGGAGTAATTAATAAGAGAAGCGATAAACTGGGCACATTGGAAGGAAAGGGCAAAGAAATATTCATAAAGGAGGAGTCAATTACGGATGCGTGGTAAGCGTTTTTCATAGGAGCTCTCTTCAGGATATTTCACAATCCATTTTTATCCCTACTTGAGCTAAAGAGATTGCTGAGATATTATGCTCATCAGTCAATAAAAGAAGTTGCTAAGTTTTATCCAATGCTGAGTGCTTATGGGTAACAGTTATCGCTCTCGGTGTTTTTTCATTGTTTTCTTAGAATATACTATCGACTCCCCTGGCATTTTATGACTTCTCCCTAGTTTCTTTTGTCCTTCGGCTAAGCAAGAAAGAGGGCTGGCCTCTCCTTTTCTTATTTTTTCTCAAGTTTTTTCACCCAAAATCATAGAATTTGTTGGAAAAATTTGTTGGAAATAGGGATACTTAATTATTTATATTCAAAACAAGATAACTACGTATAAGGGTGTTGGTAAAATATTTAAAGCCTTCGGAGGTGAGAAGTTGCAATCCCTCCCACGACTGAAGCCGTGGGTATCCTTGCAACATTTTTGATGAGAAGGGGCAAAGAATACTATTATCGAATTGCAAAGGAGCAGGGATACAGAGCAAGATCCGCTTTCAAGCTCAAGCAAATCCAGGCAAAGTATAAGCTAATGAAAGGGGGAGATCTGGTTATTGATCTGGGCTGCTCTCCCGGAGGTTGGAGCCAGGTAGCAGGAGAAATCGTCGGCCACAAGGGATTGGTCCTAGGAGTCGATCTCGTTCAATCAGAGCCCATCGATGGCGTAATTTTTCTGTTGGGAGATGTGACAGAGGAAGGATTCACGGATCGCTTAACCTGCCTTTTGAATGAGAAGGCACACAAAAAATCAAAGGCAGACGTGGTGCTCTCTGACCTCTCACCCAAGCTTGTCGGGAGCTACGGACTCGACCAGGCGAGATCTGTTTGGCTAGCCCAGCACGCGTTTAGAATCGCAAGAGAGGTTCTTCGCGCTGGTGGGTGCTTCGTTTGCAAGGTCTTTGAGGGAGAAGATTATCCTCCCTTTTTTGATGAGATAAAGAGCAGTTTTCAATTTTTGAAAGCATACGTTCCCCCCGCAACAAGAAAAAAATCTTCAGAAATCTATCTTATCGGGAAAGGATTCAAGCAGCTCATCCAGGACCCGTCTGATTGACTGCTCGCTATTGTTTTTTGGCTCCCATCCCAATCTTTTGAGCTTATCGATGGACAACCACGACAGTCTCACGTCTCCCTTCCACCCTCTGCCTCCCTCTTCACCCCTGAAAACGTATCGAGGGGCAACCCCCATGCGCTCGCTAACCAAATCTGCGATGGTCTCAACACTCAAGCAGTCCATCGCTCCCACATTAAATATCTCAAAGGGTTTGCTGGTGTGTTCCAGTGCATAAATAATCGCATCCACGCAGTCATCCACATAAAGGTAAGATTTCTTCTGTGTTCCATCCCCAAGAATTTCAAGTTGTCTCGAATCTCTTTTTAATTTTTCAACGAAGTCTATCAGCGCTCCATGCGAGGACGTTGGGCCAATAATGTTTGCCAGTCTAAATATCATCGAGCTGACCTTAAACGTGTTGAAATAAGCGCTTATTAACGCTTCGCAAGCCAGCTTGCTTGCTCCATAAACAGAGATGGGAAGGAGGGGCCCATAAGGTTCTCGAGTTGGAATTTCCTCTGCCTCTCCATACACAGTAGAAGAAGAAGCAAAAACCAGGGTTTTTGAAGGTTGGCTGCGCAACCCCTCCAACAACCTGTAAGTCACGATCACATTTTGCTCCAGATGAGTCCAGGGATCAGCGCTTCCTGCCCTGACATCCGGATTTGCGGCAAAATGAAACACAACTTCGCGACCCTCTAAGCCTTCTTTCACTGCCCCTTCCTCAAGCAAATCCCCTTTTATAAACTCAAAGTTTTTGTTTTTTAGCAGGGGCCGAACCGCCTCAATCGAGCCGACCGAAAGGTCATCAATCACTCTGACCCTACAGCCCAATTTTAGGAGGCTCTCGGCGAGTTTTGAACCGATGAAGCCCACACCCCCAGTGACCAGCACCTTTTTACCCTTTATTCTCATGTCTTCCCTCTTTCTCTCTTTTAGGTCTCACAAAGTAGTAATAAACCACTGCTGCGGCGGCCAGGACCCCGACCACCACAAGAAACAGGAGTAAATTCGACTTTATTAGCGCTGCCAGTCCAGTCACCGAGTAGACAACGAACAATCCTCCCAGAAAACTTCCAACCAAGATTGAGCTCAATGCCACCGGATTGCGAATACCCACCAGTTTGGCAACCACTCCCGCATAAAAGCCGCCTATTTGCAGAGGACACGCAATGAAGACTATCATTCCAAGAAACGATCCTTTTTCAATCCCCGAATGCGCCTCAAAGAATTTTTCGGTCTTCCGTGATGCGTTTTCCAGGAGCTTCCCGATCTTAGGCAATCCGTAAACCACGTTCCAATTCCATAGCACAAACAGAGCCACTATGCAGTCAGCCATGGTTCCGATGATGGCAACCACTAAGGGGTTAAATCCCGCAAAGACTCCTATGGACAGAGACCATCTACCGAGTGGAAATCCTGCAAACATCATGAGGTACAGGAACCAGTACGCTTCTCCGCCTTGAATGTACCCTGCAAATTTATTTAAAAGCCAGTGCATCTCCTCTCCCTCTATCGTTACTCCCCCTTGGACATACCTGCCTCTACCAATGAGGAAGACGGCAAAACAAAGCAAAGCGCCCAATCCAAAAGGGGTCAAAAATTTTGCGATTGCTTTCCATATCCCTGGCTTCATCTTAGGTTGCATATATGCCAAGGATATTTAAATTAAGCGATGTCAGAAAAATTTTTCTTGGGTTCGACGTTTCAACGGTCCCACGCAAAGGGTAGTTTCATAAATAATGAGGTTATTCTCTAATTATGAAAGAGATATGGACAGAAAAATACCGTCCCCTGACCCTTGATGAGGTTGTGGGGCAGACAGAGATAGTGGACCGATTGAAGGCATACGTCGCTTCCAATGAGCTGCCCCATCTGCTTTTTGCGGGCCCCGCAGGCACAGGGAAGACAACCTGCGGAATCTGTCTGGCCCGGGCTTTTTTTGGCGAAGGGTGGAGTGGAAATTTTCATGAGCAGAACGCGTCAGATGAAAGAGGCATAGATGTGGTGCGAGGAAAAATAAAGGATTTTGCTAGGACTTCCCCCTTAGGTGATTATGCATTCAAGATCATTTTTCTTGATGAGGCTGATGCGCTGACTTCGGAGGCACAGGCTGCACTGCGCAGGACGATGGAGAGGTTTTCTAGGTGCAGATTCATTTTTTCCGTCAACTTTTCTTCTAAAATAATAGAACCTCTCCAGTCTAGATGTGCGGTGTTTAGATTCAAGCCACTGCGCTCAGAAGAAGTCAAAAAATACGTTGAGCGCGTTGCCAAAAATGAAGGAATCGAGATAACTTCCGAAGGAATGAAAGCTCTCACATACATCGCTCGGGGGGACTTGAGAAAGGCGACAAATCTGCTGCAAGTTGGTGCGGCAAAGGAGGGAAAGCTAACGGAAGAGACGTTATACAAACTTTCTTCCTATCCTGATCCAAAGCTGGTCAGAGCGCTCATAGAACAGGCTTTGGAAGGGAATTTCATCAGAGCCCGGAATTTGCTGGACCAGCTGCTTATAGATTATGGATTGAGTGGAGAGGGCGTGATAGACCAAATCCATGGCGCCATCTTCAATCTCTCCTTGTCAGACGACGCACTGGTTGAAGCACTCAGCGGGATCGGAGAGGTTGCGTTCAGGATAATAGAGGGCTCAAATCCAAGAATTCAGCTCGACGCACTCCTTGCAAAATTTACGCAAATCGGGAAAAAAGTGCGGGGGAAAAATGAGGGTATGCACGGGCGGAACTTTTGATCCTTTGCACGATGGCCACAAGGTTTTAATCAGGAAAGCATTTGAAGTGGCGGGACAGAACGGAAGAGTAACAATTGGATTAACCTCCGATTCTTTTGCCACCTCTCATCACTATTATAAGCTGTTATCCTATGGGGAAAGAAAAAGGAATCTGCTAGGTTTCCTTTCGGAAGAGGGGTGCTCCTCCTCACGGTACGAGATTGTAGAACTGAATGATCCCTGGGGCCCATCCTTAACTGAGGATTTCGATGCCATAGTTGTTTCTCCAGAAACCTTTAAAAGTGCTTTAATTCTAAACAAAAAGAGGAAGGAAAAGGGTCTAAAACCCATAAAAGTGATAGGGATTCCCCTTATTAATGCCGAGGATGGCAAGCCCATATGCAGCACAAGAATATATAAAAAAGAAATTGACAAGCATGGGAAAGTATTGCCCAAAAAGCTTAATTAGCCTTCGAAACTCTATAACTAAAAAATCTTAGCGGGGATGGCCCAGTCAGGTACGGCGGCGGATTGCTAATCCGTTGGTCTTATGACCTCGTGAGTTCAAATCTCACTCCCCGCGTCCTGCTTTTTGTTTAATACTTTAGTGACCTCCTCCTATGACTAAAGCCCTAGCCTTCCAGCGTCTATTTCGCCACGTTTCGCCATGCGTAGTTCCTGCTTCATCCACCAGACTCGGTCCCCCAGAACGCTCAAGCCACATTCAGGGGTTACGGGGGG
>DUKC01000140.1 GCA_013329495.1 Thermoplasmata archaeon | reverse complement strand
TATAAAAACAGAGAGGGCAATATTAATATACTGGGGTCTATATTTTATATAGTAGGTTTATATAGTAGAACATTTGATATAAAAAAGTTCAGAGACAAAAACCTAGGCTAATTATAAAGATGCTGTTAAAAAAGGAAAGGAAAGGTAAAAGCGAGAGCGAAAAAAAAAGTAGAGAGCTACCTTATGAGTCTTTTCTAGGAGCGAACTCGGTCGGTCTTCTCTTAGAACCGAGAAGGGTAGAGATCAAACCAGGAGAGGACAAAAAATTATTGCTCGCAGTTGCTACCTATTCCTTTGAAGGCAGGATTGGCTTTAAGGCAGAATTGATATATCCCCCGTTTCATAGAATGCTGCATTCTTTGCCAAAAGGCATTATGATTAGTTTTGACCCCCCAGCTCTTGTAACCCATCATCAAAGCATGACACGAGTAACCGTTGGTGTAAAAGCTGACAAGTCTGTCAAGCCAGGCAAGTACACCATTTGTGTTCGCACCGTTCCCCTTCATCCTCCCTTTGGGGATAAATCTTTCGTCCTTGCAGTTGCGGGGGAAGGTTCTTAGTAATACCGTATTGATGCTTGCAGTAGTTGGAATAGGTAATTAGAGATCCGCATATAAGAACCTGTGAATCTCTAGTGCTTGTGGTGAATAGGATATTCGTTCCTCTCACGGCTTTTCAGCACCTCATTTATAGCACTTCTTGAGAACTCGTCTCCCTAGATTATCTCATGCAGCTCGCCCTCATGAAATCAGACAAACAAATTAACCCCTGCTCGATCCCAGCAGTTCCCCAACTGAAGCAAGTTTTTAGGGTGAGGATAGAAAGCTCAACTTTGGGTGCGATTTTTCTCTCCTTTCGCCTCCCAGTTCGATAAATTTATTTCCAGGATCAGCAAACGCTTTGCGCAAATTCGTGAAGAAAAAGGAATGCGCATCAGTCTCAAAAGAACCTGAAAAACTTCACAGAGACGCTCCGTTTGTGGCAACATTGATAGGAGAAATCGAAGAGGGGAAAGGTTTCTGTGTTTGAGATGTGGCCATGAAACAAATGCAGACTACAATGCGTCTAGAAATCTTGAAGCTCTTGGATTGGCGGGAGTCTACAGTCTCCGTTCACTACCCATGCTCTTCTATAAAATGAGGAACTATTGGCGAGCAACAGACAAAAAGTTTCCAGAAATAAAGCGAAAGCTTGAAAAGCTGAGTTTCGAACCGTGAATTGAAGCAGAAGACTCGATAGCTTTCGCAGAGATTCTTGAGTGGCCAAACAGAATCTGAACCTGCCTGATGTCTGGGCCTTTTGAGAGTAGTAGGTACCGCAAGAGTGCCCAAGGTGTGAAATTAACGCAGAAAGGATAGCATCATATGTGATCTAGGTCTGCACCGCACAAATCGCTCAGTTCCCAGTGCAGAGCCAGAATCCGGTCTGCCGCTTCCTTCAGACCTCTGCTCTCTAACCTATCTATTATGTCCTTGACTCCCCCTTTCCTGAAGCCAACTATGAGGTTGTCAGCGTGGGAAACGATCTTTTCCTCAAGAGTTTTAGGAAAATAGTTCTTAGGAGGCAAACCGAGCTTTTCCGCATCTTCCCTACTCAATCCAGCACCAATGTGATGCTCAATGATGCCGATGATCTCTCTCGGCAAACCGAGCTTTTTTGCAAGCTCTGCGCCTTCCACGGCGTGCCTTATTCCGTGGGTTTTTGTTCTTCCGAGATCATGCAGTAGTGCTCCGCTTTTCACCAGTTCTAGGTTTACTTTTGTGCCATTTGCTATCGCCAGACCCGCTATCTTTTGGGCAAGCTCGTAGACAGCGAGAGTGTGTTTTAAGACTAACTGAGAGCATTTACTTTCTTTCAAGAGCCTTACACACTCTTCATAAGAAGGATATTTTTTGCGGGACATGTTTTGATCGCTCCTCCTCTGGCCAACCTAAGAGATCCGCATGAGGGTGGAAATAAAATCACTTGCCCATTTGTACACATTGTTTGTCTCTATGGTTTGTTTCATTTTTTCCATCCTCTTCTTTTTTTTGCCCTTTTCATTTCTATTACTTCCTTGATTGCCCGTGCGAACCTCCCCGTATCGTAGGGGGGGTTTACCAACAAGGCATCCTCCATCTCTCTGGCGGCTCCGACAAACATACTATCGCCTAGTAAAGCCTAGCAAATCTTACCCAGCTCTTGGCTGGCTTGCCACAGATAGAGCACAGTTCTTTATTCTTGCAAGAGGGGTCTTCATCGATTGGAGTGCCAAGAGTGTTCATGTCCAACGCCTCTTCGCAAGCTTTTCCACATTCTTCACTCCCACACCATGGCAACTTGATTAATCCTCTCTTGTCTTTTACATCTTCGAGGTGCAATGCTTGGAAGGTTTGCGAAGCATTAATTCTGGTTGCCTCCTCAAAAAGTTTTTCTGCATAATCGGCTAACGCAGCGTTGATCGATTCCTCGGCTTCCCCCATTTTTACTTCGAGTTTTCGACCGGAGTTCCTAACAGCTAGGGTAACCTGCTTCTTTTTTATATCGCGAGGACCAACCTCGATTCGTATCGGCACACCTTTGAGTTCCCACTCATAGTACTTGCTTCCGGGGGTGATTTCTCTATCATCGAACAGCACTCTTAATCCCCTCTGTTCAAGCCCTATTTTGATTGCGCTGCATGTTTTAAGGATTGTGGTCTCCTCCTCTTTAAATATTATAGGGACGATAACTGCGTGAAAAGGAGCCACAGCAGGAGGGAATTTCAAGCCCTTATCATCGGAATGCATTAAGATAAGAGCCCCAATCAACCTTTCGCTCATTCCAAAAGTTGTTTGGTGACAATACACATGCTTCCCATTGGGATCCTCATAGGTTATGCCATAGGGTCTGGAAAAGTTTTCCTTATATTGGTGGAAAGATCCCAATTGTAAAGCTTTGCCATCTGGCATGAGGGCGTCGATTCCTATTGAGTAAACCGCACCCGCGAATTTGTCCCAATCGGGCCTCTTATTCAGGGTGTAAGGGAGAGAGAGTTTTTTGAAAAATTGTTTTATGATTTCTATGTCTTCCTTGATTTGAGTTTCAGCTCCTTCATAATCCTCGTGACAGGTGTGCGCTTCAAAGAAATGGCATTCCCTCACCCTTATAAATGCCCGAGTCTGCTTCGTTTCATACCTGAATATGTTTACCAGCTGGAATACCTTTAAGGGCAGGTCTGTATGGGAACGTATCCACAGGGCGAAAAGGGGGTACATTGCCGTTTCTGAGGTAGGCCTTAACAATAGTCTTTCCTCAAGCTGCTCTTTTCCTGCATGACTAACCCAATAAACCTCAGACCCGAATCCCTTTATGTGCTCAGCCTCTTTCTTGAACAAAGATTCGGGAATCAACAGAGGGAAGTATACTTCCTCGTGATTTGTTTTTTCCATTTCTGCCCTAATGAGTCTATCAATTTGCTGAAGAGCTTTCAGCCCATAGGGGCGCCATATGTTCATGCCTTTTATTGGGTATCTTTTGTCACAAAGATCTGCAATCTCAACTATTCTAGTGTACCACCTGCTGATGTCCTTGCTTTTTTTAGGCAGTCCCGATTTCATAAAACATAAATTTACCTCTTATTATTAAATGTAATGGTTGATTGCTTTAGTAACAAGAATTGTTTGAATAAAGAGGTAAGCACATGAACAAAAAAAGAAACAGCGATTTCTACCTTGAGGATGGTGTTTGTTGTGGGCGCTGCTTTTGCCTTTGCTTTTGGTTTAGTTTCTATTTTATCTATCGGGTTCCATAAACCAATTAGGGAGACACTTCGTGGGATTCCATCCTATTGGGCCAATCACGTTGGCTTATTTTTGGTTGGTTTTGCTTGTATCTGGATTTGCTCTAACCACAAACCAAACAACTGGGGTTTCTCCCTAAACCACCCAAAAATTAGGTTAAGCGTTCTGATCGGGATTTTGCTTGCTCTTGTCGGTTTTTTACAGCATTTTCTCTTTTCTAAGTTTTTATCTGTTCCTTCTGTTCTTTTTGAACCTACCCCGATCAATCTGCTTTGGATGGGAGTGTACATATGGATTTTTGTTGGAATTGCTGAAGAAACGCTCTATAGAGGGATGGTCCAAACATATCTGATGAATCATCTGAATGGTCAAATTAGAATAATCAAATGGGATTTTAAAACAGGAACCCTAATTGCTGCGGTTTTATTTGGTTGTACCCATTTGAGTAATCTGGCATTTCTACCATATCAGATGGTGGTGTCGAATGTAATTTTGACAACATTCACAGGTTTGATTCTTGGATATCTCCACCAGCAGACTCACTCGCTCGCTGGACCAATAATGGCCCACAATTTATCAAATGGATTGGCAAATCTCCTTATCGGACTTCTCTTGTGGTAGGAGTTTAGGATCTTTTGCTTTATAGATACTCAAAAAGATTTGAGAGTTGGTCACAGAAGCCTGTTTATTTCTTCGAACCTTATTGTACCCACGCCCTCAATTTTTGATAAGAGTTCTTCAACTAAGTCTGGACCTCCCTCTGCATCATCCATCAAAAGAGTCGCCTTGAGCGTGTTTAGACCAAAAGCATAGGGAACGTCTACTATTGACTTTATGGTCAGTTTTGAGGACAGCATATCCTCTATTTTTGACCTAATTTCCTTAAGATCAGCCTCTACTGAATCTGGTAAAACTTGGACCACTACTTCGACTTCTCCCATTTTCCGCTCCTAAGGGCCTTCATAGCCACACTCGCATACAAACACCGCTGATGCCTCTCTGCAAGATCTGCATCTTCCAATGAGTTTGCCACACTGGGGGCATGGAAAAGTTGTTGACCCGCTCTCAACCAATCTTTTTCCGCAGGATATGCATTTTTCTGGCTTTTTCATTTTTCTATGTGTGAATAGGGCAAACGCTAATAAAGATTTTGGTTCTTGAAAGCAAGAGTGAATGAGACTAGCTTTTTTCTTACCATTCTTCCTGTCTGCTGACCAACCACCAACCGCCGTCTAGACTTACGAACATTACCTCATCTCCGCCCCGAAATGGTCCACCGACACCGCCAGAGAGATAATCAAGATTGACCCATCCCCCGCTCTGATCCCAGTCCCACCAGATTGAAGAGGGATAACCCTTCATGTAAGGCTTTAAAGCCTCCTTTGGTAAAAAAACCTCGGCATAAATATGCTTAATTTTATCGCCTTTGTAAGCAACCGCAATTCTTGCTGGCTTGCCCATTGCTCTAAATAGAGAGGCTATCGCGATTGCAAAATCATCCGAGTCCCCCGCCAATCCGCGGTCTACCATCTCACTTGCCTTAGCAAAATGTTGATATCCCTGGGGATCTTTTCGATAGGTCCAACGATTTTCCAGGTGTTTGTAGATCAGCCTCACCTGCTCAAGTTCGTCATCACGTTCGAATTCGTCGGCTAAGTGAGAGGCAAACTTTTTTACATTTCTATCGCGATAATCTGTTGCTATTGCAATTTTTTTGGCAAGATCCTCTTCCCATCCCTTTGATTGATTTGCTAGACAGGGGAGAGATAGAAATACAAGCAAGAGTAGGACACCTATTTTGAAGAGTTTTTCTTTCTTCATCTTTGTTTTATTTAAATTGGTTAGGAGGGATATAAATGTTGCCCTCTGTTCTTTATTTAAAATTACGTCCTAAAAAGAGATAAATAGGACTTCTTTAATCTATTAGATAGAGAGAGAATGAGAAAAAAAATTTTGGTTGGCATTCTAATAGGCTGTTTACTAATAGGAATGCTAGCGGTACCAATTGCTGGGACTCAAACCTCAGAAATAAAAAAAATTATGGATTATCCACTCACTGAAGAGCAATTAGAAAAAATAGAGAATTATGAGATAAAAGTCAATTATATAAAAGCAACGAGTGACTTTGAATACGGCAAAAAAGCGGGCAGGATGTATGCCCCCATTATTAAGATATTGCCTTCTGTTGCACCTATGGGGCTGAAGATGATGGATATGCCTCTTCCTTCTCCTGACCATGCGTCTTATCTAGAAGATAATTATCCTGAGATGCTTGAAAGGTTGGAGGGGGTTCAAGCAAGCACCGGGGTAAAGCCAGAGCAACTTGTCTTGCTGGGTATGGCCTTTAATGCGTTCCTTGGAAAGGGAGGGGGGGGCTGTACTACCAGTGCTTCGGCGCCACCAGCAACTGTTGGAGATGAAGTTTTTCTGACGTGGAATTGTGACCTTTCTTATAAATACAAAATGTTTTTACCAGACCTGATTTCTGACCCCGAAGTTGACAAACCAGAAGTCTTAGGTATGCCCCTTTTCTTTGTAAGGGACATCGAAGGCCATAATAAGGTATTTTGTTTGGGAATACCAGGTGTCTTAGAAATGCCTCTGCTTAATGACAAAGGCCTGGCTTTTGTTGGAAATGCGGTCGCAATGAAAGAGGAGGGGCCGGGCTTATCGGATATTGAAATATTAAATAAAATAATGGATGATTGTTCAACTGTAGAAGAGGCAAAGGAAATAATAGAGGGCTCGCCAAGATTCACTTCTGGCAAAATGTCTTTATGCAATCTCAATTATCTCTTTGGAGATGCACAAGGGGGAATTGCATCAATTGAAGCGACCCATCAGCACTTTGCTGTGAAGTATGGGAAAGAAACGGGAGGTGTCCTTGCCCAAGCAAATCATCACCAATGGCTGGACTACCATGAAACGGGAGCTGCCAGTTCGAATAGGGCCCCCCAGGGCTATAGATCTTCGTGGGTGCGTGCAACAAGAATGTGGGAATTGCTAATGGGAAATAAAGGCGAAATTGACTTAAAAAAAGTGATGAGTTTTGCTGCTGATGCTGCAAATGGGCCGGAACCCGGTAAGGGGGGTTATGACTCTATTTGTAGGTATGGTCCTAGAGATGCTACAGAGTTGATTCCCGCTGCTCCTGCATCACTCCAAGAAGACAGTACAATCCTCTCATTTGTTATTCAACCTAAAGAAAAAGTGGTGTGGTACTGCGGAGCCCATCCTGATGAGGCACCCTACATAAAAATAGATGTTGGGAGGTACTTTACTTGAATAAAATCAGGCAATCTCTATTTCTTTTTTGGGAATAAATAAGTTCTTTAAGGAGGGGTTTTATAATATCCTATTGAGACAAGGGACTATAAAAGGACAGCAGCAGTTACTGCATAAAAAATTTAGGGCAGGGTGACCAAGGCAAGGAAATTCTACACAGCATCCCAGAAAATTCCCAATGCAGGGATTTCCCATGATTTTCTCCATCATTCCAGCTTCTTCTTCTGGCGGTTTCTCTTTCTTTTCTATTGGTTCGAGGGGTGGTATTTTAGGCGGTTGGAATTTAGCTGCCTGCTTAATTTTTTCCTCTGTGGATTTTTCAACGCACCCTGAAATAAATCCCAGTAGTATGAAGAAGCTGACCAAAATTGGGATTGCTTTCTTTATTTTTTCTGCCGTTTTTTTATCTCCTTGATTTATATAATTTTTTTTAGTTAAATAGTTTATGCTGGATTCTCTAAAACAATACGGAGCATAAATAGTAGGGCTATATAGATAACAAAAAGAAGTATGACCCAATTACCTTTTTAATTGCAAACCTCGCTCATGAAAAACGTGGTATAAAAAGATTAAAATAATCTCCCCTATATCTTTCTAATGGTGAAAAGATGATACCGGGAATGGGAAAGGTCAATCCAAAACAGATGGAAAGGATGATGCGGAGGATGGGGATGCAGATCAAAGAGATACCGCAGGTTCAAGAAGTTATAATAAAAACCGCAAAATCAGACTGGATTTTTAAGGGTGCTAAGGTAACAATTCTTCACACGCCTCAGGGAGATACGTATCAATTGAGTGGGGCGAAGCCTCAGATTATTCAGAAAGAGGAAGAAAAGAAAGAAGAACAGAGAGATGAAGATGTTAGACTGATAATGGAGCAAGCGAAAGTTAGTGAGGAGAAGGCGAGGGAAGCCCTGAAGGCGAGCAACGGAAACATTGCCGAAGCAATCATGAAGCTTTCTAATCCCTAGGGCTTATGGTCTAGTTGGTTAGGACGCTGCCTTCACATGGCAGAGATCCCCAGTTCGAATCTGGGTAAGCCCACTTTTTGCTCTAATCCTGGTATAAAGTTAGTCATTTAGTATTTCGCCTTAGGGTTTGCTTTACAATATCAATGCAAGAAAGCCCATGAATTTATTCATGGGATG
>DUKC01000139.1 GCA_013329495.1 Thermoplasmata archaeon | reverse complement strand
CCTTCAGATTTTTAAAGCCATGATAGTAACTGTTAACAACCCAAACAGAATCATCGTCGTAGGAGTACTGGACATGCAAAGGATTGCAAGCCTCTTTAGTGCCATAAAAGGCACCGTTAGGCATTAGATAATAATCATAGAGCTGCCAGTACAAGGAGGGCCAGGCAGAGTTAAACATCCAGTATATAATGCCGCTGGACCCGTATTTGTTTCTGGCATAAGCCTCAAACATTGCCTTGGTGGCTTCTTTCTGAAGCACTTGTGATTTTATGCAGTATTCTTCTAATCCGGTCGGCTTTCCATACCGCGAGTTTAAAGCTTCTCTCATCTGCGGAGAAAATCTTGAACTCAATCGCAGACGCCAGGAATCGCTGGTCGGCCAGAGGTCATCCTCAGGCATCATCTTGCGCATGCTTTCTATCGGCGGAATCTGTTCACCACCAGGACCCGCCTCGGTGTTAAACTCCAATTTTCCATACCAATAGGAGGGTGGGAGATAAGCATAAGCATCTGGCCAGGGACCCATGTAAAGCCCGGTATCCCCAGCTATATCGCTGCTCTGGCTTGTTGCGGAAGATTGGTATGGCCTCGTTCCGTCATACTCATCAAGCACACTTATGTATCGCCTCTCTACGTCTGCAGGGGGATACCTGTCGCTCCCATAAAGCCAGTCAATGACGCACGGGTGATTTCTCAGACGAATCACCTCATCTTTAAGGCTCTTTTCAGCAATGTAAGCGGTGTGCTCTGTCCAATTCTCCCAGCTTTCCCAAGCCGAACAGCAGCACCATCCAACAAAAGTCATTATGCCCTGTTTATCGCACAGATCGTACAGATAATTTGAGCCTCGAACTCCCTCCATTCGAAGTGCATTGAGATTCATGGCTTTAGCATAGCTAACAGCAATCTCCTCCCGCTCTGAGGAGGGTCGCAGCATCATGTCCTCTACGTAGCCCCCGCCCCGCACGAGCACGTTCTTGCCGTTAATCTGAAAAACTCTTGTAAGCTTTCCATCGAAGGCTTTCATCTCACAGGAGACCTCTCGAATGCCGAATCTCACGTTTTTGGCTCCGAGAAAATCTAGGAGGGTATCAGAATCGCTAACCTCAGCATCTGGATCAAACAGGTTTTATGGATTTGGAGAAAGATTCAACTCCCTAGATCAAAGGGGGAACACACTCGAAATGTGGAACATGGACCCCCCTAAAACCTTTGGGACCTCCACCTATGTCTCAGTTCCATTCTTTATGGATCTGAGGAATGATAAGGAGGGGATATCATGCTAGGGCATATACCTGAATAGTTCCACAAAATCTCAATTCAAAATGTGCAGCGATCTTATGAAGGATTACCAAATAGTCGCTGAATCAAATACCTTAGAATATCATTTCATTTATGGAGAAGATATGAAGGAGGTCCTATCGAGGTACACTGGACTAACTGGAAGACCCGCACTTCCACCCAGGTGGGTGTTTGGTCCGTGGAAAAGCAGGGACGCGCATTACTCTGAAAAGGATGTTTATGAGGATGTAAACATGATGAGAAGACTTACATTCCAATGAGCGTTCTGGTTATAGACAGCCCTTGGGATACTGCCTTCAATGATTTTGAATTTAATCCAAAGCAGTTCCCAAATGCTCAAGAGATGATAGACTACATCCATGGCATGGGAAACAAGCTGGTTCTTTGGATCACCCCCTTTACCAACGTCCGCTCCTGGGTTGAGGTTGAAGGGCAAAAGGACAGGGCAAGCAACTTTGACTATGCAGACAGAAACGGTTATTTCGCCAAAGATAGTGAAGGAAACACAATGATCGTCACTTGGTGGAAGGGAGATGGGGGCATGATAGACTTCACAAATGAAGATGCAAAGGAATGGTGGCAGGACCAGCATAAGAAATTGATTGAAATGGGAGTGGACGGATTCAAGACCGATGATGGGGAATACGTGCCATATGCTGCTCATTTTTCAAATGGGAAAAGCGGAAGAGAGATGCATAACTTATATAGTCTGCTCTACAACGAGGCGATCTACGAAGCTTTGAACAGTTCAATAGATGAGCACATACTTTTTGCGAGAAGTGGGTTTGCAGGCTCTCAAAAGTATCCAGCAGTCTGGGCAGGAGACCAGGAGGGCTCATTCAACTACAGGGACGGCCTGCCAGCTGTGATAATTGCGGGTCAGAACATGGGAATGTCTGGCTTTTCCATATGGAGCCCTGACATTGGGGGCTATAGGACCCCGCCCGACAAAAATTGCTTTATTAGATGGGCTCAGTTTGGCTGCTTTAGCCCGATTATGCAGATCCATGGACAGAACAGGGAACCCTGGAAATTTGATGATGAAACAGTGGAGATTTACAGAAAGTATGCAAAGATGCACAACTCATTGTTCCCATATAGTTATACTTATGCAAAAATTGCGAATGAAACAGGCCTACCGATAATGAGGCCTTTGGTTTTGCTGTATCCAGAAGACCAAAATACATACAACCAAGATTTTGAATATTTCTTTGGTAACGAATTCTTAGTAGCACCGATCTACCAGAACACAACCCAGAGAGCGGTCTATCTGCCGGATGGGGAATGGATTGATTATTGGAATGGAACAGCATACCAAGGAAAGCAAGAAGTGAGGTATCATGCTCCGCTCGACAAAATGCCCTTGTTTGTAAAGTCCGGCGCGATAATACCTATGATCAGCGAGAAGGTAGATACACTGGTCCCCAAAAGTATGGTGAAGGATCCAACCGTTGTTTCCTTCGACGACATGAAAAGCCTTCTGATTTTGGATGTTTACCCAAAAGGAAAATCAGAGTTTGTTATGTATGACGACACCTCATTTAAATGCAAGGAAAAGAGCAGTGGGTTAGATTTTAAAATATCAAGAGCACCATGCGAACGAACCTACCTTCTAAAGGTCCGCCTTTCAGATAAACCCAATACCGTTAAAACAGGCTGGAGAACTTTACCTGAAGTCGATTCCGTGGAAAGATTTTTGGCAACCAACGAAGGTTGGGTATGGGATGAATTATCTAGCGGAGTATTAATAAAAATAACATTGAAAGAATCTGGCAAATTGAAGCTAAAATAGGATTCAGGGCTTGCTTCTTTAATTAAAAATTTCGAGACTGAGATAGAGTGAAATAAAAAAAATGTTTAAAAAGGCAAAATCCATAGTCAAAAGCTTTGGCCCTGGCATTTTTATACTAGGAGCAAACATTGGGACTGGCAGCGTTACTACTATGAGTACCGCAGGAGCGTATCATGGCATGAGTCTTTACTGGGCGGTCTTGCTCTCGTGCCTGTTTACGTGGGTGATGATAACGGTCATTGGCAGACTGGCCTGCTCAAGCGGTGAAACTATAATTAACTCTATAAACAGGAGAATTGGGTTGTGGGCGGGTGTAATAATCGCCGTGGGAATTGCGGTGACTCAATTCTTTTCTACAATGGGGGTTGTTGGCGTAGTTTCTGAGGCTACTGGAATTTTGTTTGACGTGAACAAGTTATGGCCTGCTATTATTTGGGGAGCGTTCATCTTCTTGGCTATCTTTTTTGGAAGTTATGGGAAATTCGAAAGTTTGCTCGGTGGAATGGTAACGATTTTTGGATTAAGCTTCTTGATAACTCTTCTATTGGTGCTTGTTAAGCCTGATTTTTCTATTGCTAATTTAGCTTCATCAATTCCAACTGGCGAATTTTCAGGCTGGATTACAGCGGGTTGCGTTGGAACCACCTTTTCTAGCGGAATACTTGTAATGAGATCATATGTTGTAAAAGATAAGGGATGGCGCAAAAAGGATCTGAAAAAGGAAGTGACGGATGCGGGAATATCTGTTATTTTTATGGCATTGCTGAGTGGGGCGGTTATGGCTTGTGCCTCCGCAACTCTGTTTGGATCAGAACACATAGCAGGAATAAGTCCAACAGAATTCACTTCCTTGGAAATGGCTAAGGATTTGCTCCCTTTAGCCGGAACATATGCATTTGTTTTGTTCACCATAGGGATCATAACAGCTGGACTCTCGTCTGCCCTGCCAAACACCCTGGTCTCGATCTGGTGCCTTTTAGATCTTTTCAAGTTAGAGAGAGATCCAAAAAAGGTTCATTTTAGAGCTCTCGGTGCACTATGGGCATTCAGCGGTGTTTTAGGAGTATTGACAGGAAAACCGGTCCCAATAACGGTCATGGCACAAGCCATGATTCTTATAATAACACCTTTTATTTCGGCATTTGCTACATATCTCGCCTGGAAAGATGGGTTGCTGGGTAAGAAAGGTTCGGCAAATGAGAGGATAATGCTGGGGTTATGCATAACCTCTATACTGTTTGCAATATGCATATCGACAATATCTTTCATAAATCAGATTCAATTTGCCCTCTAAACAAGCTTGACCGCACAGCTATTGATAATTTCTAGCGTTGAGAAACATTACTAGCTGTACCCCAAATTCATTCTTATATTACAAAATCTTGACCGAAGACCTCTTTTTTAAAGATTTTGTAGGTGTTTAGCATCAAACAAGCAACTGTAACAGGACCAACGCCCCCTGGCACAGGGGTTATTGCTTTTGCTTTGTTCTTCACTTGATTAAAATCCACGTCTCCGCAAATCGATCCATCTCGCTGTTTCACAATGCCAACGTCGATTATTATTGAGTTTCGTCTCACGAACTCTTTTTTGATCAGTCTTGGGACACCTGTCGCACTGATCAAAATGTCTGCCTCTTTAGTAAGGGCTTGAATGTTTGGAGTGTACTCGTGAACGATTATAACTGAACCATTTCTGTTCAGCACTAGAGCTCCTAATGGCTTGCCTATATGATAAGAATGACTCACGATAACAACGTTCTTGCCTTTTAGATCTATCTTTTCATGCTCAATAATCTTTAGAACCGCTAAAGGTGTGCAAGGCACGAGATGCTCGTTTCCCATAAGCGTATTGCCCATGTTTAAGGGATGGAAACCATCAACATCTTTCGATGGATCAACGCTGCAAATTGTCTTTTTCTCATCTATATGTAGTGGAAGGGGCAATTGAATCAGTATGCCGTTGATTTTTTCATTTTTATTCAATTCCTCAATTGCACCTAGCAGTTCCCTCTGAGTGGCTTCTTGGGGCAAGAGAATCTTTTGAAAATGAAAACCAACTTCTTTTGAAGCTTCGTTCTTTTTTTTGATATAAATTTTTGATGCAGAATCATCTCCTACCAAAACTGTCGCAAGTCCAGGGATCCTTGATGTTTTTGATCTTTGCATGTCTTTTTTGACTGAGTTCTTGATTCCTTCAGCAATGACCTTTCCATAAATCACTTTAGCCATTCTGCTCAAAAGAAAGAACCTGAATGTTTATAATAATTTGTCTTTTACGTCAGTTATTTGGTTCCAGCATGAGAAAGTAGGCGGACACAACAAGTCACATTTACTTTTGATCGAAAAAACATCCATTGTGGAAGTCTAGATTAACAGCAAATTTGACAAAAATTCTATTGGGGCTAACTCAAACTTAATATGGAAAAATTTTAGGTAACAACATGACAAGAACAGCTATGATAGCCGTTCCGACAATCACGATTTTTGGGTTAATCGGAATTGCAGTCTTTTCCTCACTATCGAAATAGCGAATCAAACCTGCTGAAGAATGCAATCCTCCTTTCTCTTCTTTTGCCATTAATCTAACTATAGCAAAGCTTGTATTTAAAAATTTGCTTAATTTGTAATTGTTCACTTGGCGATTAAAGATTAGACGTTC
>DUKC01000045.1 GCA_013329495.1 Thermoplasmata archaeon | reverse complement strand
AGAGTATACCCATGTGCTTTTAGCCATTGAAGAGTAGATCGAGCATCTTTATCCAGCTTGGTTTCTGAAGTAAAAGAATCAATAAACAGCTGGGCCCATTTGGACAATTCCTCATTTGAGGGTGCTAAACCCTTGTTTAAAAGAGATTTTTTCAAGCTTGTCCTGACCACTGTCTTTGTAGATAGAAAACCTTTTTCTACGGTCGTCCTCGCTATCATTGCCCATTCTGAAATCCAGCTTTTAAAAAGAGGGATCTCTGATAATCTTACTCCCTGCTTTTCGAAAATATCCTTCGCAATCCGTTCGCAAACTCTCGCATGGATGCGGTCAGTATCGAACAATGTTCCAAATGCATCGAACAATATGGTTTTTATTTTCATTTATTCTTCTCTTTATCTCTTTTTAGGAAGGAATGGAAAAATATAAAAGTATCGCTCTTTTATCTTCATAGAAGGAAGGGCTATGGAAATTTGGTTGGCATTTATAATATTTGTTTTAGCAGTCGTCCTAATTGTCAAATCAGCCGGTTGGTTTGTGGAGGGTGCTTCGGCAATAGCACGTCTGTTGGGCGTTTCGGAGGTTATGATAGGACTGACAATCGTATCATTTGCAACAACTGCACCTGAATTTGTCACCTCAGTTTCAGCCTCATACCGTGGTGATCCTGGTCTCGCCGTCGGCAATGCGGTAGGCTCATGCTTATGCAACATAGGATTGATTCTCGCAGTAGTAGGAATAGTCCAAGTAACTAAGATAGAAAAAAAGACTTTGCACAATTGGGCCATTCCCATGCTCATATTTGTAGGGATAACGTTTGCTTTTTCTTTAAATGGAGAAATATCAAGAATAGATGGGGGGCTGATTTTAGCCCTTTTTTTGTTGTTTTACATTTTCCTTGTTGTTCGCTTACTGAGGCACCCATCAAACAAAGAAAAATTAGCAAATTTAAGGGAAAAGAGAGAGAAATTAAAGCAAAAAGCTCTTCAGTTTCTAGTGGGGGCAGCAGGAGTTGTTGTGGGTAGTCAGCTTCTTGTTAGATCTGGTGAAGCAATGGCGAAAAACTTAGGTGTGCCCGAAATCATTATAGGCATTACTCTATTAGCGATGGGAACTTCTTTGCCTGAATTAGTCACGGCCATTGTAAGCATTCGCAAACACATGGGTAAACTCTCGATAGGGAATATCATCGGAGCAAATTTTCTAAACCTGGCATGGGTTATTTCTACAGCGGCACTGGTAAATCCCCTGACCATAGATCCAGAAACTCTAACCTTTACTTTCCCCTTGCTTCTTTTGCTAACCGCGGTGCTGCTTGGGTGCCTTTACTGGAAGTATGAACTAAACAGGTGGAAAGGAGCAATTCTTTTAGGCATTTACCTCGCTTACTTGATAGGTTTGCTTGGGATATACGGCATAATTGGTGCAATCTTTTGAACTGCAGTAGGATTTCTTAGAAAAATTATGCAAATTTAAATAAAAAAGGGATTAATATATCTGCTAACCCCCTTCTTCGTATTAGCATTAATTCAGACAAAATGGGTTTTGTTGGTAGGGGGCACTAGACTGGATTAACTTTTGCTGTTGAGTATCAAATTGGTCCAATCACTACTGGATCGAAACCCTAAAGCCAGTGTTGTCTTTTTCTGACCGCTTGATAACCACGTCTAAAATTCCATTCTTGTATGTTGCTTTTGTTGTCTTAGGTAATACTTTGCAAGGCAAATCTATTACCTTGTGATATTTTCTGCGTTCTGCATCGACCTTTATCTCCAGCGTGTCTTCAGTTGTCCTAAGGTCTACATTATTCTTCTCAACACCTGGAATCTCGACAGTTATTGAAACGTCTTCCTTCCCTTCAATAATGTCGGTGAGAGGTTCTCTCTCCTCGGAAATGGTGGGCTCTCCTTTTATCTCTCTCGTCGGTCGGTTACCAAACATTTCAATTTTTGGTTTTCCATCAGGTCCAACCTTGACTGAAAATCCGTGAGTGAAAAGTCTGCCTGGCTCCAGCTGATCGGGAGGTGTATTCAATATGTGCTCCATGATTCTTTCCGCTTCCTCGAATATCTTCTCAAAGTCTTCCTCGTCTATTCCAAGGGACCTGAAGAATTCGTAGGGATCACGCATTCCCTTTTTTAACCTGTCTCGCCATTCGTCCCATGCATCATCATCCATGTGTAAACACCAAATATTAATTCAGTGGCATGTCTTATTTATAATTTACTAATTTACTGTCTAAAACCTTTTTTTCATTTAACAGTTCTACATATGATTGGCGGGTCGTCTCTTTAAGCTTGAGCTTATCAAGCAACAGTAAGATCTTCTTCTTTGCATCCTCAAAATCTTTAGCCACCCGCACTTCAATCTCCAAATACGTTCCCAAACCTTGAACGTCATCCAAACAAATCTCAAGTTTTCCCAATCGGTATACCTCTCTTTGTTTGACCACTTCGATCGCTTTTTTAAAACCGAGCCTTTGAATTAAGCTTTTTGCCAGGGAGTACTGCTTAGAGATGCTCAGGGTTATTTCTTCCCTTGTCTTTGTTTTTTGATCTAGCTTTGGCCCTTTGTACGTCATTAACACCTGCTTACCCACTCTTCTTATTCGCAAGGCTTCATCAGTGATTGTAAAATCACGGCAAGGATGTTGAAAATACTCGTCTCTTTCTTTTCTCGATTCTACAAAAGAAGAGCCGATCTTGATCAATGAGTTCTTTATGGATATTGGGTTTTTTACAGGAGCCTTGGCTTCTACTTCGATCATAATTGACTAATTACACAATCATTCTTTAATTCTTTCTGATTTTTTAGAAAACATTAAGTAAATATAGAGAGATAATTTCTTGATGAACTACAAACTTCCGAATGACAGACAGGTGGTTGATGCGCTAAAAAAAGTTCTCTCGGAGCACAAGACAATCAACTCTCAAACAAAACTTCAACATTTGGTAACTGAAGAATTAAAAAAGAGGGAGCCTCTCTACAACATCTCCGAAAAAAGACTGAGAGTTATAGCAGTTCGAACAAACTTTGTGTCAATAAAGATCTTTACTCGAGACACCGAAGAAAAAACTCCAGAGAGATGCCCAGTATGCACAACACCCCTGAAATATCCATCCAAGGAATGGGAATCAGAAATTGCAAGTGAATACGTGTGTTCTCTTTGTTCTTACAGAACGGGTAAAACTAAAAGAGTACCGGTTAGATATAGATTTAGTTTGGTGGTGAACTACCACTCCCTAAATCCTAACGGATTTTAGGAAGATGGCTTCCTGCTTCTACGATCAAAC
>DUKC01000098.1 GCA_013329495.1 Thermoplasmata archaeon | reverse complement strand
TGGTTGTACCTTCATTTTTCAAAACAAATTAAATAAGATTGGCAAACGAGAGTGCTATCCTATATCGATAACCAATCTTTTTGGGCAATTCGATGGGGAGGGGGCCAGATTTTAACTTTATTGCCAAGAAGTCCCCTTCCAAACCGAAGGTTTGGTGGTGGGAGGATGTCACCAATTATCTACGCGAAATGATTGCAATGTACTTCAGGCGACTGTCGCAAGAGGAAGGCAAACCCTAGGCTCTATTTCTTCTTTCCCTTTTTGCGTCAACAATTCGCTGAGGTCGACAGTTGCTCCATCTATCCACTTGTCATCAGCACCCCAATAAATGAACCAATCGTCCTGAAATCTCACCAAACTTGTAGCAAAAACATGCCGACCTGGCAGGAAAATAACAGGAGAGTCGCACCTCGCAATGAGCTTGGTGGGATCTTCTTTAGAAAATAAAGCCCAACCTGCCTTGTTCAGGGTGGTCTCATCCCAACCATTGTAGATCATCAGTATTCCTTGGGCTACCGAGACTGCACAACCTGGCTCGGTGCCTTGAGAATCAAAGTATCCAGGTCTTGGTTCCATTACCGGCCTGTCCAACGCTTGCTTCCAATGGATCAAGTCTTCTGAACAGGCTACTCCCATCTTTGTGTGCCAAGGCAGTGCCTCACCTTGGTAATACATCCAGTACTTTCCATTGATCTTCTCAGGCAAAATCACCCCAGCCTTGATTTGACTGTACTCCCACTCGTATTTGGGCTGAAGAATTTCCCCATGCTTTTTCCAGTGAATAAGATCTTGGGAAGCTGCTAGGCATATGTTTCCGGGTGTTTTGCCACCGTCATTTCCACAATATGTAAGATAGTAAGTGCCACCAAACTTTGCTATTCTCGGGTCCTCACAACCTTGTTTGTCGTAAGGAGCTGACGGAACAACAATCGGATTTCCCCCATAACGAACAAATTTCTTTCCATCCTTGCTGCGTGCTAAACCTAAGGAAGAACGCTCGTTTGAAGACTCGGCCCTGTAGATAACATAAATTTTATTATTTTCGACGAAGGCGGTCGGGTTAAAAACTCGTTCTGACTCAAAACCATTCCCTTTAGGTGTCAATATGGGCGCAAGGACGTTCGAAAACTCTTTGTCTAAATGGGTTTCGTCAGCAATGGCAACTCCAACATAAGTATCCGCACAACCATAATACAAATACCATCTACCGTACTTATTGACCAGTCCCTCGGAGAACACCACATCGCCTATCTGTCCCATCTTTTCAAAGTCTTCCGTTGGCGTTAAGAACGGCGTGCTGCATCTTGCAGTAAGTTTTGTAGGATCATCAAGAGAAAATAATGCCCAGCCTGTACCATACTGCCGGATCATGCCCCTATTTTCTTTTCTGCCCAGTTCAATCGCCCGGGCTTTAGGAATGTTGCCGTTGTATATGAGCAGTATGCCATCCTCAGTGATGATTGGCGGAGGTCCTGGTTCGACCAGCTCCTCATCAAAATAACCCTCTCTCGGTCTCATTACCGGTTCTTTGATGGCTTGCCAGTGGATTAAATCCTTAGAAGTAGCGACCCAGATGTTTGAATCACCAAAATACATCCAGTATTTGCCATTGATTTTTTTGGGAACAATTGCTCCTGATTTGCTCCAGCCCCAATTTGGGAGAATAGGTCCATGCTTTTTCCAGTTGATAAGGTCCTTCGAAGTTGCTAAGCACAATCGAGCAGTTTTTCCGTCATAGCCGGTATATGTCAGATAATAGGTCCCGTCTATTTTTACTATTCTTGGATCTTCGCACCCGCCAGGTATCTCATAACTTTGACTTGGAACAATTACGGGTTCTGACCTTCGCCAAAATTTTATTCCATCCTTGCTCCTAGCCAAACCCAAGGTTGACTGACCATTCCACTTTCCCTCGCCTGTCCAGTCTTCGGCTCTATAAAACATGTAGAATGTTCCATCAACAAGGATTACTGCAGGATTGAAGGTAGCTTTCGCTTCAAATCCTGTTCCTTGGGGAGATAAAATAGGATTTCCTTCGTATTTTTCAAAACCCCCACCCCATAAAGGAGCTTCTCCTCTTCCTTCCGTTTTTGAGAACGCAAGAAACCCTATTCCTATTAAAATAACAAGAGTTAAAATAACTACATTTATCTTTGCCTTCATGTTTTTCTCCTTTTTTATCCTTCGCTTAATGCCACTCCAATATAGGTGTCTGCACACCCATAGTAAAGATAATATTTATCTTCTTTTTTAACTAAGCCTTCTGCAAAAACGACATTGGAAACTTGCCCATTCCTCTCAAAATCCTCGGTTACTTCTAATATTGGCTTCTCACATCTTGCTATCAATTTTGAAGAATCAGTTTTTGAAAATAAAGCCCAGCCTGTTGCATATTTTCTTAGGTTTTTCTGTCCAATCATGCAGGTGTAATGCCCCATTCGAGGCTCGGCACCTTTAGTTGCCCCATTATAAATTAGTAATATCCCATCTTCAGTCATAATTGGTGCTGGTCCCGGCTCAACCAATTTGCTATCAAAGTATCCTTCCCTTGGCCTTAATACCACATCTTTTTCTTTATCACATTTCCAATGGATCAAATCTTTAGAGTTTGCAAGCCAGATATTTGTGTCCCCAAAATACATCCAATATTTTCCATTAATTTTTTCTGGAATTATTGCCCCAGATTTTGCTCCATCCCAATCGATGATGGGGCCACATTTTTCCCAGTTTATTAAATCTTTGGAGGTTGCAAGGCAAAGCTTTGATATTCTATTTTTACTCCCCACGCCCGTATATGTCAAATAAAATGTATCTTCAATCTTAACGATCCTTGGATCCTCACATCCTCCGATGTTTTCGTACCTATATTCTGGGATGATTAGGGGTTTATCCGTTCTTTTAAAGCTTATTCCATCATTGCTTACTGCTAAACCAATTACTGAAATGCCAGGCCACTCTTTTTCTTCTGTCCATCCTTCTGGTCGAACATTCCAAGGTTCCCAATTTTCTGGGCACCAAGCTTCAGCTCTGTAAAACATGTAGAATTTACCATTATTCAAGATAATAGCTGGATTGAATACTGCCATTGCTTCAAATCCTGTTCCTCTGGGCGAGAGAATCGGATTTCCTTGATATTTTTCGAACCTTCCAACCCAAGAGATTTCTTCGCTCATCGCACTGTCAAGCGATTGAACTGAGGGTTGGAATAGGGCAATCGCAAGAACTGCGAACATCAGAGTCGCAAACAATCCCTTTTTTTCCATCTTGTTTGTTTTATATGCTTGAAGGAATTTAAACATTCCTCCCTCAAACAAATCATCGTAGATTGCTTAATCTTGAGAGATAAAAAGGAATGTCCGCTACTAAAATATGCCTTCAAACCCATATCTACAGCAGCCTTGTTTTCTAACTAATTCTTCGATGTCTCGAGGGGTAGCAGAGAAAAATAGATGGGAGATACACCCGCAATCGCTTGACCCAAGGCCTTCGATTGAAGATAGTTCCTCGCTTAATGCCCTAGCAATTTTGCATTCTCTGCGCTCCTCACTTTTCAGGATCCAGATGTCTTTAATTCTTGCATGTTTTAGCAAATAATCCACGTGCCAGTGGGTTCGCTTGTTAATCCTCAAGTGTCTCTCTATCCTCTTTTCCAGGTTTTTCATTCCAGACCCAACATAGGCATAATAACCTTCTTTAAAATTAATTAATCCTAATTTTCCCACCCTAATCTTTTTGCTTTCTTTTAACTCAGCAACCAGAATATAGCTGCCTTTCATTTTGTTATCCGTTCTCCAAGAACATCCGTTCTTTCCTACTGAAAAAAATTAACCATTGCCCCTTCTAGATGTGTTCCTTTCTTCCACTAACGACTTCATCCACTATTTGGTCTTCATGACGACTTCATCAACTACTCTGCTGAATTCTTGGGTTCCGCCGCCTTGGCTAACTATTTCTAACGCTTTTTTATCCTTTGCGACGACTCCAGCAATCAGATCTGCACCGTGATCAAACAAAATTGGTGTTAGAGGGGTGGTAGGACCGATCACAAGCGTGTGGCCATTGCTTAGCTCAAGCAGTCTTTGTAAACTTTTGTTAACAAATGTACTCCCTGAGATTACAACCAAATCACATTTTGGCAGGAGTTCCTCTTCTGCAGTATCGGGTAATGCCCCTTCCATAGGCTTCTTTTCAAACACAAAAACCTCTCTTCCTCTAATTTTGCCAATAAAAGGAAACCTTCCCACTATTCCTACCCTTTTGTAATCCTTTGATATCTCTAGGATGTGGTCAAATATATTCATTTTTTTAAATACCTTAGGCTTAAGCAATGCATTTATCGCTGCACATCCTATTGATGCTTCTATAAAATTCCATGATTTTGATAATTTGATTAAGTCTTTTCCAATCAAACTCCCAGCATTCTTCAGAGGGGGCATAATTGAGTCTGAGAAGTTATAGGCTAAACCAATTTTCTCTTTTACCTCAACTGCTGTGTATTTAAGCCCAACCCTTATGTCGGTTGCAGGTTCTGGTTCTACCGAAGCTATTATTTCATCTACTAGTTTCATATTCGCTCTTCTCTGCACAAGTTATCCTCTAAATCCAAGTTGCTACCCAGCCTTCCAATCCATCCAACACGTATTGAACCGCAAATGCTACCGTGATCAAGCCCATGATTCTAGTGAGAGCTTTGTTGCCATCCTCGCCAAGCGCTTTTTGAATAAATTCTGCAAAGTATAGGCAAACGGCGCACATTATTATTGCCAGCAAAATAGCAAGGATTACCAAGTACCACTCTACGCTCCGCATGAGAACTATAGAGAGAGTTATAGCTCCGGGTCCTGCTATAGACGGCAGAGCCAGGGGCACTATTGAAATGTCTTCTCTCTTTTCCGATGTCTTTTCTCCAGGCTGGATGCCATGCAAGAGCATGTCTATACCGACTATTCCGAGCAGTAAGCCACCGGCTATCATTAGGGATTCTAGACTTATCCCCATCCAATGCAAAAGAGCAAACCCCCCAACTCCAAAACCTATCAAAAATATAGATGAAGCTATGGATGCTTTTTTTATGACCCTATTCCTTTCCTTTCGGCTTAGTTCTGGAGTGAGAGCCAAAAAGAATGCCAGAGTGGTGAGGGGATCAACCAGTATGATCATTCGAATGAAACTCGCACCAAAATCTTCCAGCATGAGGGATAATAGATCTGCTTATTAAAATACTTTTCATGGGTCCGAAATAACTTTCGGCAGGGCAAACACGCCTTAAACTTTCTAATGCTTCCCGCTTTGCGATTTTGAGTGGAAATCTTTATTGTCAGCGTAAGCTTGCCAAAGTTAAATCTGCTCTTTTCTTGTCTTTTAACACCATTAGAACTTTGGCAAATAATTTTGTTTTTTATTTTATTATTGTGTTACCAGGAATCTTGCCGTCTTTAAAATGTTTGTCCAACCAACCGGAGACAACCTGGTCTCTGCTATCGAAATGCTTGACGTAAGGTTTTATATCGAGTAAAGGTGTTCCATCTAACATGTCTGCCTCGGTGAAGTACAATCTGTTTCCTTTTATGGACTTAATCTTAACGATTGACAAACCTATATGATTTGGACGATTAGGACTTCTTATCGCAAATATCCCGTGCTTCTTTTCTTCTAGAAATGGTTTCCCTTGAATGTTTTCTGCGTCAGACCTATGAAAATAATAGATCAGTATGGCATGGCTAAACTCTTCTAGGTCCTTAAGGCCGGGAAGGTACTTCTCCTTTAATTCAGCCCAAGCTTCCACATCACCTTTAAAGGTTCCTTGGATTGGAATGTCTTTGCTCTCTTTATAGGGCGAATGGATGACTCCAATTGGATGCATTTCAATCTTATCAGGCATTTTTCCTTTTTCTCTGTTTTTAATAAATGGCCTTAACAAAAATAATAGCTTTGCTCTTAAGCTTTTTTGATACCGCCGTCAAAAACATTTATATACGCTAACTTAAGCTACACATACTTACCAGATATATAATCATAAAGAGGGGAAATAGGTCTAACAAACACATCTCACCTGGTTCTTTTCAATCTCGTCTTGCACAACCCGCATCAATGCCTGTGATTCTTGCAAGCATTTTCATTGGTTGCTTCTTGAAGTCTGCCCTCTTGAAAAGCGTGGATGGCATCTTTAACTATTCCACCAGCACCTACATAAACTCTTATTCCCAATTGTTCAAACATGTCAATTGCTCTGGGCCCCAAGGATGAGCAAAGCACGGTATCTGCTCCTTCTTTTGCTATCAAATCGGGAGAGCTTTCAACTCCTCCGAAATGCTCACTCTTATTTTCTATGATTTTTACTTCATTCGTTTGTGTATTCAAAATAGTAAAGTTAGGAGCTCTGCCAAAGTGCTGACTTACCTCTTCTTCTAATCCTCTGTTTCCTAGGGATGGAATACACACCTTCATCTTATTATCACCCAGTAGATATAATCCTCTTGCTTTTATTTATTTCGGTGCCTATGGACAAGCCCTCCGCTCTTTTAGTGTTATTTCTTTGCGTCAACTTGACAGCATTTGTTGATAAAACATTTATATAAAAGGTGCAGATTAAGAGATACCTAACAGCACATGGAGAGATGATAAAGATGGTTGAAGTTGTCAGAGTAAATCTGAGGGAGGGAATAATAACTGGAAATGCAAGGGGCAAGGAGCTTAAATTCTACAGGGGAAACCCGCATTCGACAGAATACCTATTGGCTGGGCTTGGTGGATGCCTGGCATTCTTTTTAAAAACTGTTGGAGAAAAAAGGGGGTACTCATTCAATTCCGATTTGGAAGTAGGGAGTAAAATAGAAAGCAACAGATTTTCTTCCATAGATGTTGATCTTTATATATATGGTAATGCCGAACTGGAAAAGAATAAAAAAGAGATAGACACCATTGTGAGGTTGGCAGAGAAACTATGCGTAATTAAGAATGCAATAGCTACCCCAATTAATGTAAAAATTCATGTTGGAAAAAGAGCTTGATTGGATTGAAACATGCTGGAGATAGGAAGGCACAGAAAAAGTTTCAACCAGTTCTCTTTTCAGTTACAAAGACTTCCAATTGAGGGAATATGATTTGTAGAGATTGTCGTGCATCACTCAATAAATTTTCCCCTTCTTCTTAATTCTTTGCCGTTATTGAGAGGTTTGACTTTTGGTCTTTGACCCCTGTAAACAGAAATCACGTTCAAACCTTCAAATTCTCTCTCAATATCAATCATTTCTTTTTTCGACAGAGGCTTGACTGGGGACTTTCTTAAGGGGGTGTTTAGTTGCACCTCATCGGCACGCAGACTCTTCGCAATTGCTGCCATGACTGATGCCTGGTTCTTGTTTTCTGGAACAAACATCATTTGCAAGGACAGCTTGCCTCTGAACTCTTTTCTGAGTTTTTTGATTCCTGCAAAATGGAGTTTAAGCTAGTGCCGAGCAAGGGACAGTTGATTTCCTCAAAAAGATGTTGAGTTGGCGCGTCTACTTTTGCTATTATCCAATCAAGCTTTACCAAGTCCTTCCTAACGGACTCGAGATTGACCAAAGAAGAG
>DUKC01000046.1 GCA_013329495.1 Thermoplasmata archaeon | reverse complement strand
CCCCTCATAACTTTTCCCAATATCTCACTAAAAGATTTGATTGCATTGGCTTGTTCGGTCTCTCTCTTTTCAAGCTCTTCTATCTTGTTTTGTAAGCTATTTACCATCAGATTTATGTCCTTACTGACCATGCTAAACTCTTTAATCGGTGTCACAGCATCCGCTCTAGCAGTCTGAGCAAGTTTCTCAAGATCGCCTTTGATTATCTTATTGCTAGTTTCGGACAGGCTAACAAATGGCTTGGCAACCTCCCTGCGACAAGCAAAGGGATTAGAACACTTGCCCCACCCGCTTGTTACTGTAGCAGCTAAAAAGGTATCCCTTATTACCTTTGTTGGAGCTGTAAACTCATCCATTTTCATGGTAACAGAAAAATGTATATCAAAAGACTCAAAATAATCTACGACTTTGCCTTTTAGGTAATAGTCCTTCTCACCAGAGTTTCTCCATTCGTACTCAAACCATCCTCTATCCACAGCTTTCATAGTTTTTTCCCAAACTTCCTTCAATTTTGGGTTGATATAGATCCTCAATGTTCTTTCCCTCCCGACGACGCTGAATTACCCAGGTGCCGTCGCTGTTTATTCCATTTATGTGTCCACTTTTCCCTTTTCCGAGACTTTTGCTTTCATCTCTCGTTCCACCACCTCCCATAGAACCTACCAATAATGTGGCGATCTCACTTATGGCTTCTTCTTGAGTGAGTTCTCCTTTTTTCACTTTTTCATTATAGAATTCACAGGTTCTTAGGCAAAAATCCATCTTTTCTTTTAGGTCTTGCCGGGTTATTTCGCAAACTATATTATGGCTTTTGGTGTAAGCAAAAGATCCCGCGTTCACTAAAGGTACTACAACAAATATTACAAGCATCAATCCAAGCAAAGTTCTTAGTCGCATTTAATCCGCTCATTTTGATAATTGGCTTTAAAATTGTAAATATTTATTGATTTTGAATTTATGCTATATCAACTCGCTGGAGGCAATAAATAACCATCTTCCAACTCCCGCAGACAGTTGGTTATAGTGGGCACATCGCGCATTAATCCATCTTGTGTTTGAAGCAGGCGACATATAACAAAATGTCATAAGGCTCCTCTTGTGTTTCGTATAAGAGTTCACGCGTTTGCAATAGATACGCCCGGCTTAGCCACATAGCCAGCACACCAAAATAAATAAAAGCATCACACTTCTTTTTGTGTAAGCACGAAGGAGAGAAAAAAGATGAGAGTGAAATCTATAACTTTTGTGATGGCGCTTCTTTTGTTTGCCGGGTCGCTTGTTGGATGTGTCGCGCCAAAGGAAGACTCTCGGTATGAGCGTCTGTTTGAGCAGATGACTATCGAAGAAAAAGTCGGCCAAATGGTGCAGATTCGCGTCATTGAAACTGTGGACGAGGGCTTTTTAGAAGGAGCAAGCAGAGAATTTGTGGGCATGCCCTCAGAGGAGACAAAGGAAATGATTCAAGAAAGTCACGTTGGTTCTGTGGTCCTTTATAGCTCTCTAGATCCAAGCTTTTCAGCAGAATACACGAATGTTCTGCAGCAGTGGGCAAACGAGACAAAGCTGGGAATTCCTCTGATCATAGCGGCTGATTTCGAGACTGGCCCAGGGTATAGTACCTTTCGAGGCGTAGACCCTTTTCCCCAACAGATGGGGGTTGCTGCGACACGCTCAACTGCGTTGGCTGAGGAAATCGCCGGTGCCATTGCTCGGCAGTCGAGAGCGATGGGAATCCACTGGAATTATTCACCGGTTGCAGACGTAAACACCAATCCCTTCAATCCCGTTATTGGCGTTCGTTCCTTCGGAGACGATCCAGACTTGGTCAGTAGCTTTGTTGCGGCTTATGTTAGAGGTTACCAATCGAACGGAATGATCGCTACTGCGAAGCATTATCCCGGCCACGGAGACACTTCGGTTGATTCTCATCTTGACCTGCCCAAAATCTCGCAAGACATCGAAACAATGAGAAAGATTCATCTGAAGCCCTTTCAGGCCGCGATCGACTCTGATGTAGACAGCGTGATGACCGCTCACATTCTCATCGAGCAAACTGACAAGAGCTATCCTGCCACTCTTTCTCCTGAAATTCTCACTGGGCTGCTTAGGGAGGAGCAGAATTTCAATGGGATTATCGTGACAGATGGCATGTCAATGGGGGGGATAGTGAAACATTTTGGAATAGAAGAAGCAAGCGTGCTCGCGGTTAAGGCAGGAGCGGATGTGGTCATGGCAACCGGAGGTTATGGGGATCAGGTGAGAACCTATAACGGGATACTCGAGGCAGTAAAGAGAGGAGAGATATCAGAGGAGAGGATCGACGAGTCAGTGCGCAAAATACTGGAGCAAAAACAAGATCTCGGTATTTTTGAAAATGCCTTTGTCGACCCTGGTGAAGCTTCGGCGTGCTGCTCCAGTCGAGGCTATCACGAACTTGCGCTGAATGCTGCCCGCAGATCAATCACCCTGCTAAAGAATCAAGGAGGCTTGCTTCCACTTTCTGAACATGTCCGCAGTGTGCTCGTTACAGGTCCCGTGGGTGCAGAGGACATTGCCAAGCAATTGGAAAGAAAGATTGAGAAGGTTGTTGTCTATGAAACCTCCAGCGCTGAACAATCGAACGGCTGGTCTCCTTCAGCCCGAGACATCAGGAAGGCCAAGAGGTCTGCAAGGTCGGTTGATGCAATTCTTGTAACAACATACTCTTCATTCAAACCACCGATAGCAGAAGGGCAGGTCCGATTGGTTGAAGAGCTAAAAGAGACGGGCAAGCCGGTTGTAGTAGTCTCTCTCGGATTGCCTTACGACGTTGCCAGCCTACCGCCAGTAGATGCCTATCTTGCAACCTATTCGCTTAACCGATGGCAATCACCCCGTACAGGGTNNCGGAAGCGTGCCTTTGGTCTACTGTCAGGCAATAGCTGGGGTTGTCTGCGGGGATTTCAATCCGGTCGGCAGGCTGCCTGTCCAAATACCAAACACCGGTTTTGATAGGGGAAGCGGGCTGTCCTACAAATAAGGGGGCTTTCCTTCTGCTAGCATCAAATTGCGTGAATCTTGCTTAGGCTAGAGAGTCGAAGCTAGAAAGCTTTTTAATTGCATATTTTATTTTAACAGAGCATGAGTGGAGAGATGAGAAGTCCGTTTGTTCCAATGTCCATAGCTTTTATTGGAATAGGTGCGGCTCTCCTGGTATCCATTGTTTGGGTGGAAGGACGGTTGGAGGTTGTCGTGAACCTCGGCTCTGCCTTTTTCCTGCTTTTGATGGGATCACTCTGCGCCTTTCTTGCATACAAAAAGGGCGAATTCAAGTTTCTGGTAGACGCGATTAACAGGATGAAGAAAACATGATCGAACTGCATCCTGTCGATTGGTTCATCATCATATGGTACCTACTGGTCTGTACTTTTGTGGGGCTCTACTATTCAAAGGTCGCCAGTAAAAGAATGGAAGAGTATTTTGTTGCAGGTCGCTCTTTACCATGGTGGATAACGGGAACAAGCATGGTTGCAACAACGTTTGCCGCAGACACGCCTTTGGCCGTTACTGCACTGACAGCACAGCACGGCATCGCAGGCAACTGGTTCTGGTGGAGCTTCATGTTTGGCGGGATGTTGACTGCAATCTTTTATGCAAAGCTCTGGCGTCGGTCAGAAGTGTTAACTGACATGGAATTTGCAGAGCTAAGATATTCGGGCAAGCCAGCAGCAGCACTCAGAGGATTCAGATCCCTCTACACCGGCATCTTTATCAATGCGATAATTATGGGCTGGGTGATGCTAGCTATGGCAAAAATATTCAGCGTGGTGCTCGGTTGGCCCACGGTGTCATCGACTATTTTGGCTGCGGTAATAGCTCTTGCCTACACGCTTTTAGCTGGACTGTGGGGGGTAACAATGACCGATGTTGTGCAGTTCATTTTGGCCATGCTTGGCTGTGTAGTGCTAGCAGTTTTTGCTCTTGCTCATGTCGGTTGGATCGACGGACTTCACGCTGGATTGGTTTCCACGTACGGGCAGGCGAGAACGAGTGAGATACTCTCATTCGCTCCGAGTTTGACTTCTATTTGGATGCCATTTGCAATGTTTTTGACTTATCTAACGCTAAATTGGTACAGCAGCTGGTATCCTGGTGCTGAGCCTGGAGGGGGAGGCTACATTGCTCAGCGAATGCTCTCATGCAAAACAGAGAAGGACTCAAAGCTTTCTATGATCTGGTTCACCTTCGCTCACTACGTTCTCAGGCCTTGGCCTTGGATAATTGTGGCTCTGGTATCGATGGTGGTGTGGCCAAACCTGGCAGACCCGGAGCTGGGATATCCTCTCGCAATGGGCACCTTCCTGCCTGTGGGCCTGAGGGGCCTGATCATCGCTGCTTTTTTGGCTGCATTCATGTCAACAATGTCCACCCAAATAAACTGGGGCTCCTCCTACATAGTGAGAGACTTCTATCAAAGGTTCATAAAGAAGGACGCCCCCCCGAAGCATTACGTTAATGTTGCCAGAGGGGTATCCGCTCTTCAGTTGGGCCTTGCAATTCTCATCTCTTTCGTTTTTCCTTCAGTTGCAGACGCATGGAAGTTTCTGATTGTCATTGGAGCAGGAACGGGGCTGGTCTATCTGCTCCGTTGGTTCTGGTGGAGAGTGAACGCATGGAGTGAGATCTCTGCAATGTGCAGTGCGATGGTGATAGGGCTATCAGTCACCCATCTAACCTCAGATTGGGTGATCCAGATGTGGGTGACCTTCATCAGTGTTACATCAATATGGCTTGCCGTTACTTTCCTTACCAAGCCTGAGGAGGAGAGGACTCTGGATCATTTCTACAAAAAGGTGCACCCTGGAGGATTTTGGAATCAGGTTCGAGCAAGAACTGGCGTAAAGGGAGACAGAATCACGGCAAGGGATTGGATTGGGTGGGCGGTTGGCTGCCTGTTCATTCTCACCGGCTTGATGGGAACAGGATATCTCGTACTGGGCCAATTCCTTACTGGGGTGCCGTTGCTAGCCACATCAATCGTGTCTTTTGTTGTGCTGTACACCCTAATCATAAAGAGCAACAGCGAGTAAGAGCAACATCTGACAAGCCTGTAGCACAAAGTGCAAACAAAACAATCCGCGTGACCCAGAGTTCATTGGGACAAGGCACCGCTTCAACTTTCATGCATGTTGTAAGAAGAGGTCGTCGACTCGTACACGCTGGTACCGCAAGTATTTAAATTGCCACGCAAATTCATGGAGTGACCAGTAAAGGTTTCGTGGGATGGAGATGAGCAAATGGCACTTACTTCAATTGATTACGTGATCATATCCGCATACCTCATAGGAATTACCTCTCTAGGCATATACCTGGGTAGGGGTCAGCGAAACACGCGAGATTACTTTTTGGCTGACAAGCATATCCCCTGGTGGATTGTGACTGGTTCGATAGTTGCTACCGAGACAAGCACTCTGACCTTTGTCAGCGTTCCTGGAATAGCATACCAGGCTAATCTTGCCTTCTTACAGCTTACCCTGGGCTACATGGTGGGAAGAGTAATCATATCCTTTGTGCTTATCCCTCATTATTTCAAGGGCGAGCTCTTCACGTCTTACGAACTTCTGAATAGAATATTTGGATCTAAGGTAAAGAACGTTTCATCCTCAATCTTTTTAGTCACTCGATCGCTTTCTGATGGAGTGAGGCTTTACCTGACCGCCCTCGTATTTTCTATTATGATACCAAGCATCGGAGTTTTTTGGTCAACAGTTATAATGATGGTGTGCACCTTGATCTTCACTTTTACGGGCGGCATGAAAGCAGTGGTATGGACAGATTTCACCCAGCTTGTCATATATGTCACCGGTGCGATTTTTGTGGCGCTCACTTTGTTGAGCAGCATTCCCGGAGGGCTTTCTGGAGCAATCTCTGCAGCAAACTCGTTTGATAAGCTATCCTTTCTCGATTTTTCTTTTGGTCTGGCCAAAGAATACACGTTTTGGGGTGGTATGCTGGGCGGAATATTCCTCACTCTCTCAACCCATGGGACTGATCAGTTGATGGTGCAAAGATATCTGAGTTGTGACACAAAACGTCACGCCCAGCTTTCGTTGATAACGAGCGGATTTGTTGTTTTCTTGCAATTCTCCCTTTTTCTCTTCATTGGTGTTTTGTTATTCGTGTTCTACAACAATGCAGGCCAAACATTCAGCACTCCTGACAAGGTTTTTCCAAGCTTCATCGTGAATCATTTGCCCACAGGGCTAGCAGGTCTTCTGATCGCTGCGGTGTTTTCTGCTTCTATCTCCACCCTTTCAAGCTCCCTGAACTCCCTCTCTTCTGTGACAGTGAATGACTTCTACAAGCCCTATGTTGCCAAGCAGACTTCCGAGAAGCACCTTTTGGCTGTCTCTAGGTTTACAACTCTTGGTTGGGGAGTAATCCTCATTCTGACCGCTTTGATAACAAGCGGCTGGGGGATTGCCGTTGAAGTGGGTTTAACAATACAGTCAATCACTGCTGGATCTGTCTTGGGAATATTTCTGTTGGGCATTTTCATCAAGAACAAGAATGAGTGGGGAGGAATAATTGGCATGGTCAGCGGTCTGTCTGTTGTGCTTGCAATTCATTTGACCGGAAATGTGAGCTGGCCTTGGTACTCAATCCTCGGTACCTTGATAACCCTGTTTGTCGGCTCCCTGATCAGTCACCTTCTTAATCAAAGAATCAAAACAAAAAGAGGAACACTCGGCAAATAATGTTTCTCGATTAAATCTCCCTAGTCCGCATTTGCTAGTCCACCAAAAAAATTTAGCCCTCATGCTTTTCTTTTGCCTGCTTGACTTTACAATATCAATGCAAGAAAG
>DUKC01000079.1:625-11223 GCA_013329495.1 Thermoplasmata archaeon | reverse complement strand
TGTGCTGTCAATGCTAAAAAAAGAGAGAAGGAGAGATGTTGCTGAGTTTTTTTTGTTTATCATTCTTGTTTGCTCTATTATACTCAGCCTGTGGCTGTATTCAGGGCAACCCTTCCCAAGATCCTCTCCTCTGGCAGTGGTGGAATCTGGATCGATGACTCATGATCAGTCCTTTTTTGGCAGGATAGGAACGATTGATCCGGGTGACATCATAATTGTAAAGAAGAGTGACATCATAAGAACGCGGGCCGAAGAAGAAAATTCAGGTGGTGCGAAGAGGTACGGGGATTGGGGAGATGTTGTGGTGTACTATCCAAATGGAGACGAGTTGGCTACCCCGATAATACACAGGGTTTGTTGTTGGGTGGAGGTGAATGATAACAGGTATACAGTGGATTCTTTGGGAATAAGAAATGAGAGCGAGATAACGATTCCTGAACTGGGCCTTTACCGGTATCGGCCTAACCACGAGGGGTTTATAACAAAGGGAGACAACAACCTTTTCTCGGACCAGTCTTGCAGCATCTGCTACCAGCCAGTAAAACAGGAGTGGATAGTTGGTAAGGCTCGTGGTGAACTTCCGTGGATAGGTTTGCTCAAGCTGCTCATTTGGGGTCATCCAATCTACTCACCGGAGGGGTGGATAAGGATTGGAAAGGCTTCTGCGCCCTTGGACCAGTGGATCTGCTTCTTCCTTTTTTTCTCGGCGATTGTTGGAGTTCCTCTGTATTTGGATGGGTTTAGAAGAAAGTAGATTCTGGCTTTTGGCGAGTTTCAGAATAAAAATTTTTTGGTAGGTTTATTCGTCTTGGTCTGTGAGGTCGTCAGGCTCTAACAGACCTGCCTCTGTCAGATCCCTTATTAGCTCTTCCTGCTCATCGGACGTTCCCTTTGGCTCGACATCAAGAACCTTTAGCTCAAGCAATTCCCCTTTTGAGCTGTAGCACGCCCAGTCTTTCGCTCCATAGGGATAGCAGACGATCAGATTATAGTTTCCAACCTTTGAAAAGAGCCCCAGATCAGCCCTAGAAGGAAGATTGCTTCCTGAGGGATGGGAATGCGCCGACCCGACGACCCCCATGCCGAAGGGGAGTTGATCCAGCCTGAGCAACGCAGACTCGTGAGATGAAACGGTTCCAGACAGAAACAATACATCGGATATTATTCCTTCCTCAGCGCTGAGCAGACCAACAAACTCCTGGGGGTGGGAAGACTTGCCCAGATTCAGGATGAGGTCCAGTGCGCTTTTTGCTATGCCTTTTATCATTTAACCTTCCATAAGGGACATGTTTTAGGAGACTCGGCGGCATCTCAGGGGTCTTACGCTGTTTTCCCTCCAAAAAAGTAAAGAAGGGCCCGCGTCTTAGCGAGAGAGAAGGGTTTAAGGGCTCAAAAATGCAGTTGCGTGTAGGGCTTAAAGTCCTTGACTCCGCTTATGACCTCATCTTCTGATAGCAGACTTCTTGCCTTTTCGGGATCGGTGCCCAACCTGATTTCTTTTGTCCTTCCATATCTCCCTTTGCTTATGAGTTTGGCCGTTATGATTCCAAGCATGTCCAATTCGCTTATTAGCTCAGTGACTCTCCTTGGAGTCAGCGAGTTGACCTTTGCTTTTTTGCATAAGGCGTTGTAGACGTTGTACAGTTCTCCGGTAGTGAGCTTGCCTGAATGGTGAACTCTCCATGCCTCCTCTGCAACAATGATTGAAAACAGGATGAGTTTGGACTGCATTGGCAAGGTGCGGATAACTTCTGCAAAGCGGTCCATTTCGATCTCGCTCTGCGCCCTTCTAACGTTCGCCTCAGACACTGTATTTGATTGCTCCCGCTCCGCCAACTCCGCAGAAATTCTGAGCAGATCGAGGGCCTTTCTCGCGTCTCCGTGCTCTTGAGCGGCAATGCCTGCACACAGAGTGATTATCGGAAGGCTTGCCACACCATCCTTGAAAGCCATCTGTGCTCTCTGCTCAAGGATGTCTTTCAGCTGCTCAGCATTGTAGGGGGAGAATATCATTGACTGCTCTCCCAAAGAGGATTTAACTCTGGGATCCAAGAATTCAGTGAATTTAAGGTCATTTGAAATGCCTATCACAGAGACCTTTGCGTTGGTCAAATCTGAATTGATTCTAGAGAGATTGTAAAGCAACTCATCTCCCTTTATTTTGTCAATCTCGTCGAGGGTGATTATGGTTACCCCGCCCGCCTTGTCGGCCGCCTCAAGCAACTTTGAGTACACTTCTTCAGTTGGCCAACCCGTGAACGGTATCCTCTCGCTCCACTGGCTAATGAAATGATTCGCGATGTTCTGGAGGACTCCGTATTTGGTGTCAACAATCGCACAATTTATGTAGAAAAAATGCACGGACTTGTCCAAGTGATTTCCTGCCTTTGCCAGCTCTTTTCCGACCCATTTAGTGACAGCTGTTTTTCCGGTTCCCGTCTTTCCGTATATGAAGATGTTAGACGGAGTTTCTCCCTGAAGAGCCGCCGCCGAAACAGAAGCCAAGAGATCTATCTCTTTCTCTCTATGAGGCAGCTTGGTGGGGATGTAGGAAGGCATCAGAACCTCTCTGTTCCGAAAGATACGCTTCTCAGGAATAAAACGGTTGAATAAGTCTTGCATTTTTCGCCTTGCAGTTAATACAATCGGGCTTTCGCTTTTATTTTTTTTTAAAATTCGTTAGGTTTAAATACAGAAGGTTCTTACCTTATAACACACCATGTTGTTACCTATAGAATTGCTTGAAAATCTGTCCAGCTGCAAAACTTCCTTGCTCCTCAAGGATGGAAGAATATTAAAAGGAAAGCTAGTTGGATGGGATCAGTTTATGAACATTATACTCGAGGGGGCCGAGGAAAAGAAGGGTGATTTGCAACGACGCCTAGGGACAATCCTCTTGAGGGGAAACAACGTAGTGAGTATTTCATCGGGCTAGCTTCAGTTTTGATTTACATTTGGGTTATAATAACCGTTTTTAAAGCCACTTTTAAAGGAGAATAGGGAGTTTGTGAACTTTAGAAGAGCTTGTTCCAAGGTTTTTAAGAAACTTAAGGTCTTGATTCTGGGCCTCTTTTTTTCTTTGTGTTTTCGACAAGAGGATGCGCACTTAAAATTTAAAGCAACATCTGCCAGGATATATTTTGATGGCTTGTGTTTGCCCCTCCTTAGGTCTTTGTTGCTTTATAATCGACTAACATAAATACTGTTTCATGTTTAAATAACAAGGCAGTGGCAAGCGTTGTTTGCCGCGATCGCTGACAGAAAAGGTTAAATAAAAAAGAAGGCATGGTGGGAGTAAAAAAGAGATGAAATGGTCAGGTTGATCTAAATGATCGAAGATCAAGAAAGTGAAGATCAGAACAAAAGGATTGAAGATTTGCCGGGGGTTGGTGAAACAACGGCAAAGAAGCTTCGAGAGGCGGGTTACACCGACCTGATGGAAATTGCAGTTGCCTCGCCAAAGGAATTGTCTGAGGTTGTGAGTATGGGGGAAGGAAATGCCGCAAAGATCATCCAGGTGGCCCGGAAAAAGGCAGATGTCGGAGGATTTGAGACAGGAGAGGTTTTGCTTGAAAAGAGAAAGAGCATAGATCGTTTAACCTCGGGCTCTCAAGCCTTGGATCAATTGATGGGGGGAGGTTTTGAAACCCAGTCCATTTCCGAGGTGTTTGGTGCTTTTGCTTCGGGTAAGACGCAGTTGGCCCATCAGCTGTGTGTGACAGCTCAACTGCCAAAAGAGAAGGGGGGGGTGGAGGGAAATGTGGTTTATATCGACACAGAGAACACATTTCGTCCAGAGAGAATAAACGAGATGGCAAAAGCATATGAGCTCAATCCAAAGGAGATTCTTGAGAATATTCACGTGGCTCGCGCCTACAACTCAGCCCATCAGATGTTATTGGTTGACAAGGCAAAGGAAGTTGCACAGGAGGTTCCAGTTAAACTCCTGATAGTTGACTCCCTCACTGCACACTTCCGGGCAGAATACCTAGGGCGAGGGGCCCTAGCGGAAAGGCAGCAAAAACTGAACAAGCACATGCATGATTTGCTCAGATTCGGGGTGCTCAACAATACAGTAATTTACGTCACTAATCAAGTATCGGCAAAGCCTGATGCCCTGTTCGGGGACCCCACAAGGCCGATAGGCGGGCACATTGTGGGACACACCGCAACCTATAGAATTTATCTGAGAAAGAGCAAGGGCGAAAAAAGAATAGCTAGACTGATAGATTCGCCCCATCTTCCAGAAGGAGAAGCCGTTTTTAACATGAAAACAGAGGGAATAAGAGACTAGACCACAATAAGTAGGCGGGGAAGCAGCTGCTCTGCTAGTATCCCAGCCAAAAAGCCGACCCAGGTCAAGAACACAAAATGCCCCAAGGAACCAAAAGGATGCCCTCCATCGCTGATTACGAGAGTTAATGAGGATATCATTGCGAAAGATACTAGCATTAGAAGCAGTATAAATGAAGTTAGTTCCATTTCAAATGGAGGGATAGGAGTAAGGACGGCTCCTGCTGCTTCAAGTGCCTCTCTTCGTGCTTGAATGTCTTCTATTTCTCCTATGGTTCTTTCCAATTCTCCCACTACTGCTCCTCCTCCCATCGCTCTCAGTTCTGCAGCACGTCTTTCAAGCACTGTGATCCTCTCTTCTTCCACTCGGTCCAGGTCTGCTATAAAGGCCAAACGTTTCTCGTAAGGCAGTTCAACAAAAAGCGTGTTGAGTTGAAGTTCATACAACATTGCAAGATTTTCTGGAGCAAACTCTTTAGGCAATTCCGTAACTCTTTCTGGGGCAAATTCCTCGAAAAGTTCTCCAAGCAACGCAGGAGCGTGAGCTCGAGTTAGCTCCGCAATTCTCCCAGTGGGTAATTCCGCAAGTCTTCTGGGAGTTATCTCGCGCGGCTCTTCGCCCCTCATAATGCGCTCAAGTTCTCCTGAAGGGAGACCTCCGAGTGCGGTGGAAAGTTTATTTAAGGAAGGGGCGAGTCTTTCTGGAGGAACTGTTGCAAGGACCGAAGACATTAGCTCAATGAATCGAGTTGGGAAGTACTCCGCAAGAGTTTCCGAAAGCTTATCCATAGGAAGGGTGGAGAGGGTTGAGGATAGCTCCCGGAGGTGATGCTCAAACACTTCAGGGTATTCATGCTCAAGAAGTTCTATCCTTTCTGGAGTGATTTCCGTTTCTGCGGACATTGTGCCCCAGGTGTCATTCAGGTATCCGGTGATCCCAAAAGTAACAAAAAGACAGAAACCGATTGCTGCAATTAAACCATAAAGAATACCGACCAGAGTTGCTGCTGACGCACTTCTCTTTTTCCTCAGATTGTTTGTTTTGTCCATGTTGGTTGCAATAAAGTTACCAACCTCGGCGGGATTGCAGCCCAATGCAAGCCCTCCCCTGAATATGTCACAAAATCGGTAGATGAGATTGCTGCTTGTGCCGGTAGTGAACAGAGTCCAAGCCCTTTCCTCGTCGATTCTAGTGGAAAGCCTTCGATGGAACTTGATAATCTCATCGGTTAAAGGATAAAAGTCGTGAACTGAAAGGTACCCCACAGTATCTGTAATCTTTCCCCCTGTTGTTCCGGCTGCTGCCCCAATAGATCTCAAAAAAGTAGGGATAAGATTGTCCTTCCTCTTTATTAAATTTTCTTCTCTTTTTGTGTTGCTACCAACCAGGATTAGAGGAGCAATAGAAGTTGCAAGGATAAAATGGTACTTATAAGGTGGGGGTATCGAAGATATCCCCAGATGCAGAGCTACAAGATTCGCAGTTAGGACTAATGCACACAGAAAGAGGGATACAAAAAAAAGGTTTTTTCTCTTCCGCTCTCTGGCGGTGACGACTTCTGAGACTTGCCAGAGAGGATCCACGGGACACACGAGTTTCAGATAGTACACCGATAACATTTCCGCAAAAACAAACAACACAAATACAAAAGCCAAGATCATTAAAGGATCCATTCCGCTTATAAAAGGGGCGATTACGGCTATTACCCCCAGGAACACTATGGAAACGACGATGGAGATGTAGATTTCTTTGAAAACGCCTATCGAATACAATCTTCTCTCGTAAGTGTTCGTGAAATCGCTCATAACTGCCTCTTGTTCGGATTGAAGAAATTGTCGTACGTCCTCTCCGCTGTCTATGGCGTGAGCAATTCTTCCCAAAAAATCGGAGAAGGTTTTGCTTGGTGTTCTCATCCTTACAAATCTACAAGCATCTGGAAAAGTTTTTCCCCACTTGTCTTGGAGAGAATAGAGGTACCCTGTTTCTTCTGCGAGTGCTTTATACTCCTTTTTGTGGGATAATTCCAACAATAGATCGCTTATTTTTATTTCTGCCCTTGAAAGAACACCCCAGTGTGTCACGTAATAGTGCATATTGTTATCAATTTCTCCCATCCTTTTATCTACAATTATCTTGGGATAAAGGAGGGCATAGGCAAAAATAAGCATGGGGAAGCTGTACAACAGGTAATACCAAAAACCCATTATATCTAGGAAGTATCCCAGCTGATAAAGATAGCTTATTCGTTCTGATAGAGGGCCGAGCAAGTAAATAAATGCAGCCAATCCAATCGCTAAAGCGACTAGTGGCAGCAATATATGTCTCGCGTACCTTTTTGGCTCAATTCTTCCCTTTACTAAGAGATCTGAAAAAGTCATAGTACCTTCAGAATGTAAACGGGGCTCCCTCCTGTTTACACTTGTAGAATTTTTTTAATACCTCGTTTATTTCATAATAATTGAAAATCTTTCTTGCAACCATCTCCTCAATTATTCTTGTCCTGAGATCCATTTGCTCATAGACTTCTCTCGGGTCTTCCAGCCCAGCCGAAGGAGCCACTTTTGCTTCCAAGATATAGCTGTTGTGATACGCTCTGAACGTGAATTTATCACGAGCAGAGTCCCAATCGAACGCCCTTCGAGTGATGATTCCCTTTTGATTTCTATCATACCCCACGATCTCGTCAACTCCCAAGCATCTTCTCAGGATTGTTCCCTTCCCATAGATGGCTTGCTGGGTTAACACAACGTTTAGGTTATCGACAAAAGCAATAGGGACATTTATGGGAGTACCAGATATCCTCTGGACCAGCTGTCTTACAGATGCGCAGTGAAAAGTTGACATAACCGGAGTTCCCGCCTGCATGGTTTGAAATGCTATCGCCCCCTCTGCACCTCGGATTTCGCCCACAATCAGGTAATTTGGCCTCGATCTGAGAGCTGCTTTGAGTATATCGAACAAGGTGACAGATCCCCCACCCTCTCTTTCTCGAGTCAGCATTCTTTGCCAAACCTTGTGAGGTACAAGAACTTCTGCGGTGTCCTCTGCTGTAAAGACCTTTGCATTTGTGGGTATTAAAGGCAGAAGACTGTTCAGCGTGGTTGTTTTTCCAGAGGCGGACTCTCCCGTGAAAAATATGTTTTTACCATACTCTATGCATAGCCAGAGATACGCTACAATCTCGGACGAGAACGTTCCCCACTGGATAATTTGAGTCAGGCTGATCGGAGTCTCAGCAAATTTTCTAATACAAAAAGAGGGACCTTTGAGTGATATATCAGGGCTGTAAACCAAATTAAGCCTCGAACCATCGGGAAGGGTACCGTCAACAATCGGGGTTCTTTCGGACACGGTTTTTCCAACCTTGTCTGAAAGGGTTAGGACGAATTTGAGATAATCGATAGCGCCTTTGAATTCGACATTGGTGTGCATTAAACCAAATAGTTTGTGGTATACCGTGATGTTGCGCGGGCCTAATCCAGTCACATCTTCCAAATTAGGGTCTCTCATCGGGGACATTATCCTTCCTAAACCAATGATGTCTCTCTTTAGAAAGTATTTGAAAAGTTCCTTTTCATCAGTAGTTATTGGAACGAATTTCTTGAAATACTTCGTTCCTTTGACTCTTCGCCTGCCTACGACTCTTGTACACTTCACAAACAATTTGTTGATGAGTCTGATTGTATCTCGTTCGGTTTCTGGAACTTTTTCCTTTGCTGAAAGCTCAAGCAGCTTATCACTGATGACATTATACCTTAACTCCTGATTATTATCCGCAAACTTGGGCTCAATCACTTGATAGATCAGTTTTCCTTCTCTGGTTTTATAGATATGGATGAAGAGAGGATCCCCTAGGGGATAAATGAAATTGGGCTGAGGCTCCTCGGTGAGCCCCCTGTCTAGACTTGTTATGAAGGCGGGTCTCTTTCCGACTGCCTCAAATCCCCTCACATATTCCCAAAGATGATGATTACGCTGCATCGCATTTTCCAGCGTGTCGTAAAGAGGAGCTTCAACTTTCTTCATTCTTCACCTACACTATGGTTGAGATTTCTATGATTAATCCAACTTTTGGTATCACTCTAAAGGGGGTTATTTCAACATAGTCGCTGAGCGCACCGCCATATTTGTTGATTATCATGACTCTTTTTATCTCTTCTTCGCCTTTTTTAATTTCAGTTCCAATTGATATGGTGGAAGATCGTTCGATCTCGCCCATCAATTCGTCTGATATGTCCCTCTCGTTCACTGTTAGTATGACTGATTTTCCCCCGCCTATCAGTTTTTTGAAGAATCCGAGTAGCTCAATCACAGACGACGCGTCAGAAATGCTGTACTTTACAAGAGAAGAAAAAGCATCTATGAGGGTAATGTCTTTATCGAACAGGGGCTCAGCCAGTATGAGCCTTTCAGCAAAATCCTCCCTGCTTTTTATATCTCCAAGGAGAGGATAAACAGGCACAAATCTCAGAGAATTATCAATTAGATTATGGGTTATTTTATAATTGAGAGATTTCATTTGATTTAAAAATTCTACTGTGGTATACTGGGTGGACAGATAGGTGACAGAAATATCATTTGCTAAGAAGCCATAGATAAGCCTCTGACATATTATCGACTTGCCGCTTCCTTTTTCTCCGCTTATTAGAACTAGAGAATTATGGGGGATGCCACCACCTAGCCTTCTATCGAATTCTTCTCTTTCCAACCTTATAGAATATAGCCTCATCTTTTTTCGATATAATATGATGATAGGTTTATATAAACATTTTCTTCAGCAGTAAGAGGTCAGTCATCTGAAGTTAGCAAGATTTTCGGTCCATATTCCAGAAGGTCTTGGTCTCTCACGTGAAGTGTATGGATTATGCTTAACAGTCTCTCATAGATTATTGCTCCTCTAGTTGATCTGTTTCCACCCCCAATTTTTCTTGCTATCACGCTGTGTCTAAGGTACCGCTCGGCAATATTGTTTGTCCTATCCACCTCAGGATTTTTCACAAACTCGAATAGGTTGTCTTTCTCTTTCAACAGGTTCACCACAAATTTATAACAGTGGTGGGACTTGTATGGACGGTTCAGCTCATCGGCCAGAGATTGGAACAATTTCTCGATGTCCGCATCAGTTCCTTTATGGTTGAAAGCCTTTGCACATCCATAGGTTTTCTTGATCGTCTGGTGTATGTGCTCTCCCTCTTCTCCATAAAATTGGGCGAGTTCCTTGGCATCGTTTACCAGATGAGCCCAACAATCTTGCTGAGGATTTCTGGTCTTTCTAGCCCGGGTCTTGTAGGCCGAAAACCTGTCATGGATGTCAACTCCGTTATGCCCTTTGCCCAGCACTTCCAATGGAACCTCATGACTTCGGGATGAGGCAATTTTGTAGAGTGCCTCACCCTTGGTTACGAATGCCCACAGCCATACATTTTTTCCGTCTATCCGCCAGGATGTTTCGTCTATGTGTCGTGCCGGTGCATCTCGTATTTCCTGGATAAGCTGTTCGTGGTAAGGACCGAATGCCCCCGCAACCTGAGCCAGTATATTGATTACTTCGCCCTCTGATATCTTGATTCCAAATAATTTCTCAAGCAACTCAGGAATTGCTTCCTCCGTCAGCCTCAGTTTAATCTTGAGCCAGACAACCACAAGCATGATCCGAATGCCCAGCCGAGCACCAGGTAATGCAATTAAAACTGGGCTCTCTACGAGTTTTTTGCAGTGCCTGCAGTAGCGTCTGTCCAGTATAATTTTAGTAACAAGAGGCTTGGGAATTACAATGTCTTCAACTATTCTTTCTCCCCTCTCTTGTACCTCCTCACTCAGTTCTGTTCCACCACAAATAGGGCATCGAAGAACGGGGAGATGACGCACCTCATCTGCCCACTTAGGCTTAAGACGAAAGTGGGCTTTATGACCTTTTCTAGCTCCCAGCTTCTTAGGTCTCCCTGACTCCGCTGAGGCTCTGAAGGATAGGGCTTTCCACGTTTTACCCCTACGGTCTCAGGGTGTCTCTTTTTGTACTCCTCAAACTCCTTCTTGAACTCTTTCAATTCCCTTTTTAATTCCCCATTCTCTCTGCGTAATTTTTCAGTCTCCTTACGCAGTCTTTCAATCTTCGAACCTTTCTCATTTATTTTTTGCAATCACCAGATAGACCATTTTACCGAGAAACTCCTTGGGGCAATCAACTTTGGCACCATTGCCGAAGGGTGTTACTTTTCTCCTGATGAAACCAAGAATTCCTTTTATTTTCAATTCTGTTGCAGGCTCAATTTTTACCTTTCTCATGGTATATACATATTATATA
>DUKC01000079.1:0-581 GCA_013329495.1 Thermoplasmata archaeon | reverse complement strand
ATAGTTATAGATAATTAGATTATGGTGGGGGCAAAACAAAATGCTAAATTTAACCTTAGCATAGCTTAATTCAAAAAATAAGTGCTCTTGCTTGTCATATTGTTGATCTCAGGCCTAAAAACAAATCTGAATAAATAAAAACAAAAGGATATTTTAATAGTCTTAATCAGGGAAGGGTACTTGGAAATTCCTAAAAGAGCTAATAAAATAGGATTATCCATATGATTTTATGATTTTCGTGGCATTTTCCTGATTTTGTTTTTTCAAAAAAGAGTGATGAAAAGAGGAGAGGCATCTCCATGTGCCTCGGTTACATCTTCTGTCGACGGACCTATCATTTCAAAAAACACTACTGGCCCTTTCTTCAAACTTCAGTTCCAACCTATTTGGGATTGGACAATGCTCATGCTCTATGCCTACGCTGCCCAATTTAGACCTAGTTTGGAGCTCAATCGGAGAGTTATGCAAAAGCAACGTGTTGTAAAATTAACTTTGGCGAGAACTAACTTTCAGCATTCCCAACGGTATAACCACAAATTTTAAATATTGTTAAAAGAAATACGTATATTGGAGGTAAAAAA
>DUKC01000211.1 GCA_013329495.1 Thermoplasmata archaeon | reverse complement strand
AGTTAGAAAGTTGACTTAACAAGAGGTTTATATTTTGCTTTTTAGAGGCTAGCCGACTAAACAAGATGTTTTTCCTTAATAATATCCATCAAAGAAAATTATAAGCTTTGTCTGGCCTTGAATTTTTTGGGACTGCAAAGCATCAATAATTTTTTATTCCCTCAATGTTTTACTAAGAGGCATGACCAGAATCAGACCGTTTAAGGGAATCCAGTTTAACGCAAGAAAAGTAGACAGTTTGGATAGGGTAATGTCTCCCCCGTATGATATTATAGCGCCGGAGATGCAATCTCAATTGTACAAAAAGAGCGATTATAATCTGGTGAGGGTTATCTTGGGAAAAGAAGAGAAAGGGGACAACAAAAGAATAAACAAGTATACAAGAGCAGCAACTCTCTTTGAACAATGGAGAAGAAAAGGTATACTAAACCAGTCAAAGAAATCAGCCGTGTATCCATACCAAATAAAGTACGAGTCAGATGGAGAACAGAGAGAGCTTAATGGATTTTTTGCATTGCTGAAGCTCGATCCATCTTATAGTTGGATTAAGGCTCATGAATCAACCCTCTCAAAGCCAAAGTTGGACAGATTGAACTTAACGAGAACCGTAAATGCAAATCTAGAGCCTATTGAAGTCCTCTATCCAGATGAAAAAAATAAGGTAGACGGGATTATAAAAGATTCTATAGGCGATTCTTCCCCCAACATATCAGTTAATGGTTGGGATGGGTTCAGACACTTCCTATGGAATCTGGAGGATGAGGCAGTTTTAGAAGAAATTACAAAGCAATTTGAAGATAAGATCTTATTTATAGCGGATGGCCATCACAGGTATCAAACCGCCATAGATTTTATGCAGGAAACTCTCAGCAAGAACCCAAGGTTGCCAGAGGATTCCCCCCTTAGGTACAGAATGGCTGTGCTGGTAAACATGCAGCATCCTGGATTGACTATTTTGCCAACCCATCGTTTAATCCACAGCGTTCAAGGATTTGAGCCAAAAAGACTGCTGACAAACGTCAAACCTTATTTTGAAATAGAAAAACTGAGAATAGGTAAAAATCCGGACTCTAAAACAAAAGGGGAAGAGTTAATGAGAACGATTGGAGAAGAAAAGGGCAGATCAAAGATTTTCGCCTTTTATCCCCAAACTGCGAGAAAGGATGGTTTGTGCTATCTACTAACACTTAAGGATATTTCGGTGATGAATGAAATTGAACAAGGGCATTCCAAAGTTTGGCGAAGATTGGATGCGGCTGTGCTGCATTCTCTTCTCTTGGCTCAATGTTTGGGAATTAACAAAGGCAGGGTAGAAGAGCACGTAGCATACACGAAATCTAGTGAAGAAGCAATCAGTCTAGTTGACGAGGGAAAATATCAAGCAGCGTTTCTTTTAAACCCAACAGGGATAGAAGAACTGAAGGATGTTGTTCTGGCCAACGAGCTCATGCCCCAAAAATCAACCTATTTCCTGCCAAAGCTGCTGAGTGGATTGGTCATGAATTCCTTTTGAGTGATTGAAGTTTCAAGTGAATAACAAAAGCGGATAAAAAGACAGAGGGGAGGGCAGACTTTATAAATTCGAATTATGATTATTATAATCATGAATCTAAAGTTTGTAAATAGGAAATCCGAAAAGAGGTTCCTTGAAGATAGCTATAAGAAAGGAGGATTGCAGGTTATAGTTATATATGGAAGAAGAAGGGTTGGAAAAACAGAACTAATAAAAGAGTTTATCAAAGATAAAGATGCGATCTACCTTCTTGCCGATCAACGGGGGACTGCAAAAAACTTAGAAAGATTTGCAAAACAGCTCCAAGAGTTTTTTTCTTTGCCCCCTTTAAAAATCGATTCTTTTGAAGATGCTTTCAAAATTGTTGTTGGGAAAGTAAAGAAAAAAAAGCTAATAGTGGTGATTGATGAGTTTTCATATCTTATAGAAAAGGATCATGCCCTGGCTTCAGTATTTCAATTTAGTATAGATGAGATCTTAAAGAAGACAAACATCTTTTTAATTTTATGTGGCTCAAGCATAGGCATGATGGAGAGAAGCGTTTTGAGTTATAAAAGCCCCCTTTATGGACGAAGGACTGGTCAGATTAGACTCAAGCCAATAGAATTCAAAGATTTGAAAAGCTTTTTTCCAAAATACTCGATGAGGGAATTGGTAGAAGCATACGGTATCTTGGGTGGAATCCCTGCTTACCTCAAATTGTTTGACCCAAACGTAGATGTCTTCAAAAACATTGAAGATACTTTCTTTATAAAGGAACATTTGTTCTATCAAGAACCGGAGATAATTCTCAAAGAAGAATTAAGGGAACCGAAGGTGTACTTTAATTTACTCGAGGCCATGGCTAAAGGAAGAACTAAGCTCACAGACATTTCAAATCTCGCGGGAATAAATGCCAAAGATGCGGGTTCCTACCTAAACACTTTGATGGAGCTTGATCTGGTCGAAAGAATTTATCCAATAACGGAGAAGAAACCCAAAAGCAAAAAAACCATTTACTTTATTAAAGATAATTTTTTTGTTTTCTGGTTCAGGTTTATCCTGGGAAACAGAGAGAGAATTGAGAGAGGACAACCCGAAGTTTTATTGGAAGAAATAAAGAAAGAGTTTCAAATGCATATTAGTAAAATTTTTGAAAAAGTTTGCATGGAATTTTTGTGGACTAAGCAGTCATTCCCATTTACAAAGATAGGAAAATGGTGGTCCAGGGAAAATGAAATAGATCTAGTTGCTTTGAACAAGCAAACAAGGGAAATATTGTTTGCAGAATGCAAGTGGCAGGACAAGAAGGTCGACGAGAGGGTCATAAAAAATCTAATAGAAAAATCAAAGCTTGTTGATTGGAATAAAAATAAAAGAAAAGAGCGTTTTGCCCTGTTCTCAAGATCTGGCTTTACCGGAGCTTGCTTGGATTTTTGTAAAAAAAATAGGGTGATGGTGTTTGACATCGATTCTTTGGAAGAAATATTTAAAGGCGACCAAAAGGGAAATGGATAAAGAAGAGATCAAGCATCGTCTCTTTTAAACCCAATAGGGATAGAAGAACTGAAGGATGTTGTTCTGGCCAACGAGTTCATGCCCCAGAAATCAACTTATTTCCTGCCAAAGCTGCTGAGTGAATTGGTCATGAATTCCTTTTGAGTGATTGAAGTTTCAAGCTGAAGTTTCAAG
>DUKC01000049.1 GCA_013329495.1 Thermoplasmata archaeon | reverse complement strand
TCTTGGTAATAACTTTAATTTGTTAGGTTCTTAACTATAATAGAGCCTTGGACTTTTAATCAAACAATCTTTACCTCATTGACTTCACTGTGGCGTGAAGCAATCAGATTTGCGGACTTGATGTTTCTTCCGCTCTTGCCAATTATTTTCCCTTTTTCTTCTGGAGGGGCTGAAATTTGAGCGACCACCTTTCCAGATGATTGATGATCAATTGATATCTCTTCGATCTTGTACGGTTTAAAGATGTTTTCAACAAACTTTGCGGGATCCTGATCGTACTCAATAATCTTGATATCTTTTTTGAATTCTTTTTTTAGGACGTCTAGGTTGTTCGCCTTTTTTCCCAAGACGAGACCCAATTGACCCTTCTCAACCACAAAAATGATTCTGTTTTCCTCTTCAACGCAATCTCTGAGGTTTACCTGAGGGACCTTCTTCATTTTCCGTTCTTTGATTATTTGCCTAAAGGCTATTTTTTCTATTATCTCTTCTGCCTTAGCGATGTAGTGCATCAGCTTGCTAGATAAGATTATTTTTCCCATTTTACCGCCTTTTACTCAACTGAAGTATGCTCGTTTCACCCGGATTCAGAATGGTCAGGGTGCTCACTCCAAAGGGTTTTCCACACGCGGATCCGACTTCGAATGCCTCACCCTTAAACTGGTAAAGAGGGATATCATTTGCTTTAGATGCCTTAACAATCTCATCTTTTGCTGGACAGTTTTCCGACAAAATGATGAGCTTAGCTTCCTTGCTTTTGATGGCCTTTAGAGTGGTGTTTTTTCCCAGTAGCACCTTCCCACTCTCAACCGCTCCTCTAATCTCTCCTTTAATGTCCATTTTCCTATCCCCTCATTTGCTCTTTGCTAACTTGTTGAAATCTAACATGAGCTGAACCGCCCCTGTACCTAATGATATGGGTTGCCCAACTATAATGTTTTCGGCGACCCCGTTGAGTGGATCCCGCTCACCTCTCTGCCCCGCCATTAACAGATGATTTACCGTTATTTCAAATGCCGCTCTGGCCAGCACCGAGGATTTTTCACCGGATATGCCGTGCCTTCCAACTGCTTTTATCGTACCGTCGTAGGTCATGAGATCTGAAACCAGCATTATGTGCCTCTGATCAACGATGAGGGCCTGCTCCGCCAGAGTGCTGGCCGCTTCTGTTATGATGGCGTTTCTTGCGGCCTCAACCCCCAAAACTTCGTATATGTTCTGTATGTTGTTGGTCGTTGTCCGAGTTCTATCAACACCCTTAATTTTCAATACCTCAGAAAAGTTTGACCCTTCGGTGTAAATAACGTACTCTCTTCCTTCCCTTCTGATGACCGACCTGTTGATTCCGTTTATACCTTTGACTTTCAGATTGCGAATCGTCTTGAATGAAGACTGCAAACGCTTGTAAGATGGTTCGTCCATGGTCACCTCAATCTTGCCATCGACTATCCTGCTGGATGTCTTGGGCACTTTGTCTAGAGCGTTCAAAATTTTATCTAGAGAGGTGTGCTTTCGCTCTATTTCTTTGGTGGGGATAATGTTGATTGTCAGATTGGTTATATCAGTTTCCAGGTGGCAGAGATCTATGACTCTTGTCACCTCGATCTCATTTGCTACCTCCTGGGCAAGCTTTGGGTTTACCTGGTAGGCTTCCTCCAGGTAGATTGTCATCATTGGCGTTGAAGGTTCCTTTCTCGCATCAACGATCTCGATGAGCCTGGGCAGACCAAGGGTGACGTTTATTTCGGCCACACCCGCGTAGTGGAACGTCCGCATGGTCATCTGTGTACCTGGTTCACCGATCGATTGAGCCGCAATTATGCCGCACGCCTCGTTGGCATCAATCAAATGCTGTTTGTAGCTTTCCAGCGTCTTTTCAACTATCAGCTCAAACTTTTTATCGCTTACCTTGAGAGAGGTTAGCTTTAGACTCAACTCCTCGATGACCGAGGGAGGCAAATAATCCTTTCTCGCTTTTAAGATTTTTTTGATTTTTTCTACAATTTTTGCTTTGTTTTCTTTTTTGCTCAAAGTTTTGGTTTTGCCTGCCACTCTACTCCCCCTCCATTGCCTCTTTAATTATGTCATCAATCTTCACAGCATCGCCAAATACACTTTTGGACGGGTCGACACCATCCTCTCCATACTGGAACTGGATGATTGAACCGGTTGTATCCCTGACTGACCCATCTTCTTTTACTTTTATATCTTCCAACGCATTAATTAGCCTGCGCTGCATGTAGCCTGATCTTGAGGTGCGAACAGCAGTGTCGACCAATCCCTCTCTGCCACCCATTGAATTGAAAAAGTACTCAGTGGGCGTCAATCCGCTCTTGTAGGAAGAAGAAACAAAACCTTTGGCTTCTGCTGACAGATCCCCTGGCTTGAAGTGCGGCAGGGTTCGATTTAGATAACCTCTGCTTATCCTTTCCCCTCTGACCGCCTGCTGACCAACGCATCCTGCCATCTGGGAAACGTTTAACATGGAACCTCTTGCACCCGACTTGGCCATAATCACAGCGTTGTTGTCCATTCCTAGCGAGCGAGAGGCTATCTCTCCTGCCAGATCTCTCCCTTGACCCGTTGCCCTCATTATTTCCATCTCGAGAGTTTCCTCGGGGGATCTTGCGGGCAGGACTTCCAGGTTGCCATCCTCGTAAGCCTTTATCAGGTTCTCGATCTTTTTCCGAGTCTTGTCCAGAGTTTCTTTTATCTGGTTTTTCGCATCGGAAGGAATGTCCTCATCATCTATACCCAAACTAAAGCCCAGCACGTCTAGAGTGGCAATGCCCATTCTGGTGATCTTGTCTAAGAATTGACACGCGGCCTTGTTGCCCCATCTCCTGGCCGTCTGAGCGAGTATCTCCCCCTTAAAAGCACCTATTGATTTGTCATCTATCGTCCCCTGCAACAGCCTTCCATCTCTTAGGACCACCCAAGCGTCGTTTGGACAATCCCTCTTCTGGCAAACCTCGCACTTCGCGCAGCACGTTGCTCTGTATTCTAGATTGAGTTCTTTTGGCAGCAACAAAGAAAAGATATCTTTCCCGCTTATCCACTTTCCGCATTGTTTATCAACCTTTACCTTCGGCAACTTGCCTTTGTAATCTATGGCAGAGAGAATCTGAGTTACCTCAGACATGGAAAACTTCCTCTGCTTGTAGGTAAGGAGAAAACAGCCGGTTATGTGATCGTGCAGGGCACCGATAATGGGCCCACCAAATCTGGGGGAAAGCATGTTTTCTTGAACTTTCATTAAAACTTCCGCTTCAGACCTCGCCTCCTCCGATTGAACTGCATGAAGATTCATTTCATCTCCGTCAAAATCAGCGTTGTAGGGGGGGCAAACTGAGAGATTTAATCTGAAGGTTTTGTTTGGCATAACCTTGACCATGTGAGCCATCATAGACATCCGATGTAGGGAAGGCTGTCTATTAAAGAGAACTATGTCCCCATCCATCAACTGCCTCTCAACCACATAGCCCATTTCAAGTCGGTCTGCTAATTCCTCCGCATCTTTCTCTATGACCTTCAGTTTTCTCCCGTCCTTTCGAATTACATAATTAACACCCGGAACATAATACTCGTTGGGGACTTGAGGGTTAGGTCCCCTCTTCACTAACTCTCTCATCGCTTCAAGGTTGTTTGGGATGATTCTTACGGGCAGGGTGAGTTCTCTTGCGATCTCGATGGGAACTACAACTTCATTTACTGAGATGTGTGAATCTGGAGAAATTACTGTTCTGGCGGAGAAGTTAACTCTTTTTCCAGAAAGGTTCGATCTGAATCTTCCTTCCTTGCCCTTCAGCCTCTGGGAGAGAGTCTTTAAAGCTCTGCCCGACCTGTGTCTTGCTGGAGGAATGCCGGAGGTTTGATTATCAAAATAGGTCGTAATATGGTACTGCAGTAATTCCCAGAGATCCTCAATTATCAGTTGGGGTGCCCCCGCATCTCTGTTTTCTTGCAATTTCTGGTTGATGTGAATGATGTCCACCAGCTTGTGAGTCAGGTCATCTTCTGATCTTTCTCCAGATTGAAGTGTGATAGAGGGGCGCGTTGAAATCGGAGGGACCAACAAAACTGTTAAAACCATCCATTCAGGTCTTGCAGTCTTGGGATTGATGTCCAGAAAGGGGAGATCCTCGTCTTTGATCTTCTCTAGCCATTCTCTTATCTCGCTTGCTATTAGCTTCCTGCCATTCGCCCTGAATGTCGTGGGCTTGTCCGAATCGATCATGCTCGTTTTAATTCCGCAGTGAGGACAATTGGCTGCTTTGCTCGCCTTCAATGCCACTTGCTTCGGAAGCCGTGACCCTTCCAATCCGCTCTTCATCTTTTGGAGAAGTTCTTCTCGCTCTCCATCCGTTAATAATAATCTGCCACACTCCTTGCAGGTGTTGGCAAGGCAGTTCTTGATAGTCTTTGCGAATCCAACGTGAATCACGGGCATGGCAAGATCGATGTATCCAAAGTGTCCGGGACATGCATCGACTTTTTGACCGCATGTTTTGCATCTGAGCCCGGGATCAATTGTGCCCAGCCTCGGGTCCATCAGTCCCATTTCTATCGGAAAACCGTCCTCATCGTAGGTGTCTGCACTTATTATCTTTGTCACTGCGAGTTTCCTCAACTCTTCCGGGGAGAGCAGACCAAATTCCATCCATCCTATTTTCCTCGGTGCTTGGTTCGGGATCATTCTAGATCCTCCAGCTTTATTCTCGGGGCTATCCCCAGAGACATCAGCTCGCTTATCAACAATTTATAGGCGTAACTCATGGGGATTGGGTAAATGTCGGCTTTGCTACCGCAGACCTTGCATCTCGGCCTGTTGTGCCTGTCTATTGACACTATATGCCCGCATCTGTTGCAGATGTATTGGTAGGTGAGATCTGACTCGTCCAACAACCTGTCTTTTATGACCATGGACGCACCGTGAGCGATCAAACAGTCTCTCTCCATTTCACCAAATCTCAGACCGCCCTTTCTTGCCTTTCCTTCGGTGGGTTGCCTCGTTAGGATTTGAACAGGACCTTTTGACCGGACGTGTATTTTTCCTTCGACCATGTGGTGAAGTTTTTGGTAGTATATGCATCCCACGAATACCTCTCCTTCGAGCTTCCTACCTGTTTGCCCATCATAGAGCACTTCCTTTCCGTTCGATTTGTATCCATTTCTCACCAATCCTTCTCTCAGTTCCTTTTCCCCCTCTCCAGAAAATATGGTTCCATCGATCGTTCTCCCTTCGAGGGCCCCCACCTTTCCGCCTATCATTTCAAGAACATGGCCAACAGTCATTCTAGAAGGAATCGCATGGGGATTTATTAGCAGGTCGGGTACCAAACCGTCTGCGGTAAAGGGCATGTCGACTACGGGAACGATTGCTCCTATCACTCCCTTTTGCCCATGCTTCGATGCAAACTTGTCCCCTATTTCTGGTGACCGTTCGCTCCTGACTTTTATCTTTACAACCCTAGAACCGTTCACAGACTCTGTAAGCATCACCGAGTCGACTATCCCTTTTTCTCCGTGTTCCACGGTAATGGAGGCTTCCCTTCTTTTCTGTGGGGTTAAGAAATCTATGGGTTCCTGCAAGAACCTTGGGGGAGACGTCTTCCCTATTATTACGTCACCACTAGCGACCTCACTTTCAGGAGTGATAATACCATCCTCGCCCAACTTGTTGTAGGCCTCTTCAGAATGAACACCTCTACATTCGGGGGAGGGTATCTCAAAGTGATCTTCTTGCCCTCCTGGATAACGCCTCTCCTCAGCTGAATAGGTGTGGAAGAATGCTGATTTTGCCAAGCCTCTCTCGATTGAGGACTTGTTTATAACTATTGCGTCTTCCATATTATAACCCTTGAAAGGCATGACTGCAACGATGAAGTTCTGTCCTGTTGGATGAGATTCATAATGCATAAATTTTAGGGGATAGGTTTGAACCATTGGTAGTTGGGGATAGTGGAGCAGATGCCCATGGGTGTCGGGTCTGATTCTGTAATTTGCTGAGGGAAATCCCAATGCCTGTTTGCCCATGGCTGCACCCATTGTGTTTCTTGGAGATGAGTTGTACTCAGGATAGGGAATGATGCTCGTAGAAACGCCTAGGAGGCACATAGGATCAATCTCCATATGGGTGTGATCAGGTGTCAAGCTAGTTTCGTTGAGAGCGACAAAGGCATTTTCTTCTTCCTCTGCATCTAAGTATTCGACGACGCCGTCATTTATCAGGTCTTCCCATTTCATCCTCCCCCTCTTAAGCGCCTTGAGCTGAGTGTCGTTTAACAAGAGTTTGCCGTCTTTTGCAACTATCAGAGGTCTTCTTACTCGCCCTGCATCGCAGTTTATGGATATGCTATTTTTCTCTTCGTCAAAGTAAATGTTGATTTCATTGCTGAACACTCCTTTCCTGCGATTGCCCTTAACTTTTTGAACTAATTCATCTGGATCCGCATGAATCCCTATGAGATCCCCATTTAGATACACGTGGACGCCTTTCGTTTGCTTTGAAACAGGCTCTACCCCGAGATCGGCCAACCTCTTTCTAACTTCTGATTCGGGAAAGCCTTCAGAAATGTCGACGAGCAGAGCTAGGTTCTTGACCAATCCGCAGTTTGGACCTTCTGGGGTTTCATTCGGACAAAGTCTTCCCCAGTGGGTCGAGTGCAGATCTCTCGCTTCAAAATGGGGCTGAGACCTGCTGAGGGGGGATATGACTCTCCTCAGGTGTGAATAGGTTGCTATCGCGTTCGTTCGATCGAGCAACTGGCTCACACCCGTTCGTCCCCCGACCCAATTTCCTGTGGCCAAAGCATGCCCCAATCGTTGGGTTATTATATCGGCCCTAATGTTCTGCCTGATCCTGATATCTCTTCCACGCAGATGCTCGCGCTCGAGTTGATACTTTAGATCCTTGCCCAGGGCGGTAAATGCAACCCTGAAGAGATCTTCCATCAAGTCTCCCGCCAGTTTTAAACGCTTGTTCGCGTAGTGATCCTTGTCATCCTCCTTCCTCATGCCCAAGGTTATTTCCAGGACCGATTGTGCCATATGAGCCAAGAAGATCGCCTTCTTTACCCTGTCTTCGTCCTGATAACCAAGGTGGGGCAACAGGTTTCTGTTAATCAGGCTCTCAACCCTTTTTATTCTGTACTCCTTTGCCTGGCCTGCTGCGATTTTTCTGCCTATAAAAGCAATTGCTTCTGCCTGATTTGGGACGCTGAATTGTTCATTGCACTGCTCCAAATTACTCAACACAATCGGATCCATTGCTGAATGTGTGACTATCGCGTCACTGATTTCTTTATCCTGCTCCAGCCCGAGCGTCTTTAACAGGATGAACAGAGGGATTGAACTCGGCAGAGTGGGTAATGAGACCATGAGCAGGTCGTCTTTTTTCTTTTCAACCTGTATAAAAGCGCGGTAACCTTCTCTTTGAGAGAACACGCTTGCGATTACTATGTCTTTTCCGTAGGTTGGTGAGTAACTAGTTAATATTCTATTGGGCGCAAGATCCTCGATTGTGACGAGCACTCTTTCTGTCCCCTTTGAGATAAAATATCCACCAGGATCCAGAGGGTCTTCCTGTTTTTCTAGCAACCAATCTTTATAGGCCTCATCCGTAAGATAATTTCCCGCTTCCTCTTCGCGAGTGGACTTCGCAATGTTGCACGCTTTTGACTTAATCATGACTGGCAGAAAACCGGCATAAATACTTTCCGGCTCTTGCTCAACCTCATCAATCACGGGGATAAATTCAAGTTCGAGGGGAACCTCATAGGGAAGATCCCTTAATCTTGCTTCCATAGGAAAAAGAGACCTAGTTGAAGCATCTGCCTCTTTTACAATAGGTCTTTGGACCTTTATTTTCCCGAGTTTTATCTTGTACCCCTCAATATCAGGGTTAATAATTCCTCTTTCACCAATATCTTCTCCAATGACCGTATCATTGACTATGTTTTGTAGGCGTCTATCCAAAAAATCATTAAATGATGCAATATGATGGTTCACCAGAGTTCGGTCCCTATAATATGCATCAATGAGTTCTCTCAATCTTCCTCCTTAAATCTTCGTTAGAGTAACTTTGCTATCTACTACCAGTCTGTAGGATATGGTTTCACCAGCCGACCCACTCTTCCGGACTATTTTGATAATCTGTCCAGGCTTAGCACCGATTGCCTTTATAACAGGATCTTTATCAAGTATTTTTGGCAATTGGCCGGACTCAATGCGATACGCTTTTAACACCTTTTTCGCTTCATCGCCGCTTAATATTATATGCCCCGGCACGAGCTTGTGGTCTAATATACTAAACTTCACCATCCTCCCTCCTATGTGATGAGCGTACTCTTATTTAAACATTTCCATTTTGACTTTTTCACGGGCCTGGAGGGAATCGAACCCCCGACCGCCTGGTTAAAAGCCAGATGCTCTACCTAGCTGAGCTACAGGCCCGTGCCAATTTTAATGCAGGTTCACATATTTATTATTTTTGGAAAGCGTCACTTATCAGAAATTTGGAGGAGGATGAGGAGAGGGATTGCCCCTAAATCTAACAATATCGCTTGGTATCAGAATGTAGTTAATTACTGTATTGTAAGGTTCTGGTCATCCTATAGTGATGACGAAAGTCTTGTTGATAAAGAGTTCACTAGGTCAGTTCAGGAAAGACAGGATATTACTGCCAGGCGGGCACAGTGTGCAGCAAAACAAGCAAGAGAGATTGTTCGTTCTCAGAAGGAAAAAAGTAAGAGAAAGAGACGGATGCCCATTAATTTATTGATGGGATGGTTCGCATTAGATCTACGTGAAGATGCTCCGCATAATCTCTTGCCTTTGTATAATCCTTCATTGAAACAGGCTGAGATATCTCCTTGTACTCTCTTGCATGGTACTCTGGCCTGTACTGAAACATCAGATTGACCAACGAGTTTGGAAGGTTTTCAGAAATCCAATCCAGAATTGGTTTAGTACAACAATAAAAATGGTTTGGCATGACCAGGTGTCTTATCAATAGCTCTCCCTGATTGTTTGCTGTCAGATGGTTTCTAGTGATGGTTTCCCAGTAGTCTTTGACTTTAGAGAGTCTTGAAGCGCACCCGTCATTGCCATACTTAAAATCAGTCAGATAAACGTCAATAATCCCGTCCAACAACCTCATTGCTTTTTCTGTGCAATACATGTTTGAGTTCCAGATTTGAGGGAGGTTGGAATGTGCAAATTTGAGGACTTTCAGAATGTAAGGCAGATTGGGGGTTGGTTCCCCTCCAACCCAATTTACGTTCTTAGCCCCCTCCTCGACTTTTTCATCAATCGCCTTAGCGAGTTCTTCCGGTTCTATCCATTTTCCGGTGTTCATCTGAGAAATCGACCAATTTTGGCAAAAAATGCAATGGAAATTGCATCCAGAAAAGAATATCGTGAAAGAGGGAACCAGAATAGGTTCTTCTCCCCAGTGTAAGAACTGACTCGCGATTCTTGCCTCCTGCACTCCGCACTCACCAGCTTCTTTGCGCCTATCCACTTTGCATCTTCTTTCGCAAAAATCACAAGACTTAAAAATTTCATCGGATATTTTGATTTTTAAATCGAGGAGGGATGCTTTTGACATTGGACTCGTTTGTTTATTCTCGTGATGCTCCCACAGCCCTTTTAGTCCCTCCATTGACTCAAATTGAACTGGATATTGTTTTGCAAGCAGGTATTTTGCTTGCGTCTCTCCGTTTAGTATCTTTTCATAGATGTCTAATTGTTTTGGCATCTTTACCAGTCCTGGCTCCCGTATTCTTAATGAGGGTGGAGTGGCGGGATAGAATTGGGGCGAGGAGCGCTGTCTTTTGCCTCTGCCGCTCTACTAGATATATCTAGTTATATCCGCTTCTTATTTAATTTAACTTTGCCAAGAATATGGTTTGAATATGGTTTAAGCTGGGGGGGTCGGTTTCATAAAGAGAGGCAAATATTGCTTTTTCTTGTTTTTATTCTTTTATACCAATAACTACCGATTTTCTATCCCCATAGAAAACAGGGCTTCTATCGATAAACAAGGAACAATTAATTAGGAGGTTAGAAGAAAATAATTAAATAATAGATAATTACTATTACTACAGGAGATATTGTTTGAGGAGAAAAAATGTTTAGAAGATCTAGGAGAGGCGCCAAAGCCAAAGGAAAATACTTAACTCCTGAAGAGATTCGGGAGAAGCTTGAAGAACTTAAAGGTAAAATCCCTTTTTTTGTCTTAGACGAGCTCAGCAACGAACTGAAAGACAAAGAGCTAACAAAAGAACAGTTCAAAAGCATTGTTAGTGAAGTTGCAGAAAGGGTTGAACAATCTAGAGTAGACAAAAAGGTCGAGAACGTGTTTGAGCAGCTGACGAAAATTTCCAGTGGCATTGAAAGCATGGGGAAATTAACTAGAGAAAGGCCTTCGGAGGGGGTTTCTCTTGAAGAGATAGAAAAACTCGAAGTAAAGGTTGATGATCTCTTAAAGAAGACAGGGGACTTTAGCGCAAACAACAAAAGTTTGGTGGAAGATTTGAGAGACCACCTGGCCAAAATTGAGAAGAGCACAGGTTCGCTAAGTGAAATACCCACAGAAAGATTGGAAAGGGTGGAAAGAGAAACTTCAGCCCTTCTTAGTCGCATGGAAGACTTGTCCAAGGATCTGCATATTGTTTTTGGACAAGCAGACGTAAGAGAGCTAGTTCATTTGGGTCTCAAAGGAAAACTGGCTTGAGGAGTAGTTCATTTTAAAAGCTTAGTGATACCTCCCACAGCTAAAGCTTGTGGGGTTTCTCGCTCGAATTTGCTAAACTAAGTGCTTTCTTTTCCCTATAAATTCAAGCAAATTTATAAATGCCAACAAAGACCTGTTTACTACAGGGGAATAGACATGGCCCTTGTTGTAGCCTCTCACCAAATCTCTGCCCCAATGTATCCCGTTAGCTAGGCATTTTTTTAGCAGCTCTTTTTGCAGATCATTCGTTTCTTCTGCTGAAAACCAATCCCTGTCTTTTAACCTGCCCAATGGGACAAAGAATAGAGGCACAATCAGAGCTCTGTATTTTTTGATGTCGTCCAACAGCTCTAAAGTTTTAATTATGTCGTCCTCTCTCTCCTCGGGCAGTCCGGTGATTAGCGTGCATGCAGGGACGACTGAGTTATCCTGCAGTATGCCCAAAGACTTCTCTACCAACTCGGGCCACTCTTCTGCTTTAAAGGGTTTGGCCTTTGCGGGCATGGCCCTCTTAATGAGTGAGGGAGAGCCGGTTTCTATGCCTATTTCCACGCCAAACCAAGGCTTAGAAGATCCATGTATGAACAGCTCATTTGCCTTTTCAACGGCTTTCGGACAGGCGCAGACTGCGGCTATTGAGGTATGTGACCATTCGGTGCCTTTGGTGTAATATTTAGCAAAAAGCTCAAACATTGGAACGAGTTTGTCTAGATCTGGATTCACACCTTTGACTCCATACAACAACACATCCTCTGCATGCATTATCCCAGTTAACTGTCCGTTTTTTGTGTTTACGATCAGCTCTTTTTCTACTTTATCTAACGGATACCATCTTAACTTCCTCAGGGCGACTTCACAAAACTTGCAACCTCTTGGACACCCTCTTCCAATTTCTATCAGACCGTTGATTGAGGGAGCGATTATTTCTGGGATTTCTTCCAGCTCAGGTGTGCTTGCCATTGGCACATCCAGAAATTTTGGCAAATCGCTTCCGTTGTCATCAACGAGTTGTTTAATGATTTCCAGGAGTACGAGCTCTGCCTCCCCATTCACAACGCAATCTATGCCATTTTTATCCACGAATTCAGGCGCATGCTTGAATTCCCATACCCCAGGCCCTCCAACCAGAATTTTTAACCCGTTTTCCTTTGCCTCTTTTACTTCTTTAGAGTTCAGTATCTTTTTAAAAAATATAGAAGAAAAGACATCTCCCTTTTTCAAGATCTTCATGAACGTTGAGCTTGCCGGTCCCCAACCAAAAGGATCCATGACAGATATAGCTAAAACCTTTGTATTTGGTAGGTATCTGCATAAATGGTCTGGATCGACAACTAAAGCATCTAAACCATTTTTCAAGAGCGTAGCTTCTATTTTTCTCAATCCATAGGGTGCTGCTCTTGGTATCCCCTGTGTGTTTTTGATCGGTGGAAAGAATAGCGATTTGGATATGCTTGTTCGCAGTGGATACGGTGGAATGCAGGTAGCGAATCCAAGAAACTCTGATCCATGGTGATCGGACATCAACGTTCTGTCTGCCGTAATGAGTACATCAGCCGTTTTTGGTTGGTTGGTTTTCTTCATCCGCTCCTCCTTAGATTTGTCCAAACTCTTGACCCGACTGGGTTCAGGGGAAGACACGCCCATTCTTTATGGCTTCTATTAGCTCTCTAAGTATCACCTCGATATTCTCTTCTCTCTCGACTAACTCCCCTGTGACTATTATATCTGCTCCTGCTTCCGCAACTTCTCTCGCAACCCCCGGAGATCTTATTCCGCCACCTATAACTAGAGGTATGTCCAGGTTTCTCTTTACTTCGCGTATCGTATCTGTGGGTACATGCTCATGGGCTCCAGAACCTGCTTCCAGATAAACGAGTCTCATCCCCATGTATTGGGCCAGCAACGCATAACTCACAATCTTTTCAACCCGGTCCCCAGGGAGGAGTTTGGCCCTTCCGACCTCTCCCACTTTCTCTCCAGCTCCCACCACAACGTATCCCATAGGTATCGGCTCTATTCCATATTTCTTGATGTAGGGCACACCCTTGAGTTGCTCTCCAGCCAGATACCTAACCGACTTAGAGTTGAGCAAACTCATGAAATAAACGGCGTCTGCGTGACTAGAAAGGAAAGATGCACCCGAGGGGAACAGTATGACAGGAAGGTCTGTCCTCTTTTTTATTTCTATGACTGTCTCATCTACCCTGTCAGTGCCACCTGTGGAGCCGCCGACCATTATTGCGCAGGTTCCCGCTCTATCTGCGATTCCAGCGAGTTCTCCTGCTCTGTGTGGATTCGTCTTTTCCGGATCAAGCAGGGTCATGTGGAGCTTCTCGCCCCTTTCCAATTTTCCCGTTAGATAGTCCCAGACTTTCATAGAAACGAGCCTCCAAGAAATGCACCTATCCCCAGGAGCATTCCATACTTTGCAAGTTCCTCCCCCAGAGTTATCTTTCGGAGGAGGAGGATTGCCGACAGGATGAACAAGAGGTCGGCAGGAAGGAGAAGGTACATGAACGAGGCGCCATACAGGTCATATAGATATGGAAGGGGACTGAGAGCTACGGCTAAAAAAATAAGGGAGGATGCCAGTATGCTAGCCTTCCTCCTTCCTATTTTCATGGGTAGGGTTAGCCTGTTTATCTGGTCACCTGCTAGATCCTCAACATCTTTTGCTATCTCTCGTCCGAGGATTGCAAGAAATGCGAGTGGAAAAAGAATTAGAGTTTTGTTTAAACTTCCTGCTGCGGCCCCTCCAAAAAGGAACAGAGAAGCAACCAAGTAACTTATGACCAGGTTGCCCATGAAGCCTTCTTGTTTAAATTTTTTTTCGTATCCCACCATCAAGCAGATATTTATGGCCGCTATTAGAAGACAGATCCAAGTTGTGAATGTTGCCATAATGATAGCGATAACGATAGCGATAACGAAGCAGCTCAC